>JANQQY010000400.1 GCA_028284845.1 Spirochaetales bacterium | reverse complement strand
GCAGGCGCCAAAGAGGAAGTCACACTTCAGGTAGGGGAATCCCCATTCACCAACGATGGTTCTGATGACCGATCGAATATGCTCGTTGAACCCCGGGTTTGTGACGTCGAGGCCGTAGTAGAATCGCCCAGGCCAGAAGAAGTTGAATCCCGCGGTGACCTTCCGGCCGTTCTCGTCTCGAAGTGCGTACTCCGGGTGCGTTGTGAGGAGCTCACTCTTGCCTGCAGCCACGAACGGAGCGATCCAGAGGCCCGGCCGGAATCCCGCCTCACGAATCTCGTCCGAGAGCCGGCGCATCTCGCCCGCGAAACCCGGACGCAGCCGCAGCCAGTCACCGACCGCCTCCTGGTAGCCGTCGTCAATCTGTACAAAGTCGATCTGAGCGCCATGATCATCCCGCGCGCGCTTCAGAGCGTCGATGTTCTCTCTGATAATCTGCGGCGTTATCTTGGTGTAGTAGTAGTACCAGCTGCACCATCCATGAACGTTCTCCTCAGGCACGGAGGGAGAGGCCTTGTCCCTGATCTCTCTGAAGTATCGCTGCAGGAGCTGATGCGTCTGTCCTCGTGCGATGTGGATCGACCCCAGATCGACGGTCTGACCCGGCAGGAGCATCTTTCGGCCAAAATCGTAGGTCAGCTCAAAATGACTTTCTCGATCCCCTCGCTGAAACAGGTTGAGCCGGATGTAGAAAAACTCTGAGAACGGCGGACCCTGCCCAACGAGGAAGGCGTCGTCGGTGCCCTTGTTCGTGATCACGGTGAACATCTCGCTCGACAAGACGCCCGGCACATTGGAGGGAAGGTTCGAGAGGTTGCTCGAAGCGAGGCTTACGAGTTGAAGCCAGGGACGCAGCGGCTTGTCGGTCGCGCGATAGCTTCGTGCCGTCGACCAGCTCTGATATCCGTTTCGAAAGAAGCAGACATCCTCGGGGCGAATCCCCGACGCGTATTCGTGGACGCCGCCCTTCGCGGGGAAGGTGAGTCGCGTGATGCGGAGCGAGCGGTCGAGAGTATTGGTGAGCCGGAGCGACAGCCGACTCCCGAAGCTCGGAATGTCCTGCCAGCGACCCTCCAGCCGAACCCAATCGTTCTCGAATCGCATGCGTACGCGCGTTCCCGTCTCCACCGGAGTGAGGGCGCCGGCTTCCCGCTTGATTCCATCCTTGATTTGCAGAACCGGGGTAAGTGCGATTTGATCCCAGGAGATTCGCTCGGGAGGGTAGTCGGTCCGCGTGCTCATGCTTGGCAATAAGGGTAGCACGGGACATGAAAACGTGCCCAAAGCGCTCTAGAGCCCAAAGATCCAGCGGCGCATCCGCTCGGGCAACTCACGGTATGGGGGGAATCGCAGTGATCCCCGGAAGAGCTGAGGCACGCGCGCGACACCCCTCTGATGAGAGAAGGCATCAAACCCGAAGCGGCCGTGGTAGGCGCCGATTCCGCTTGATCGGCGTCCGCCAAACGGAAGTCTCGGGTCGACGGTGTGCAGCACAACGTCGTTGATCATCGCACCTCCGGACGGAACGGACTGCAGTATCTCTCGTACGAATCGCCTGCTCTTCGAGAAGACGTAGACCGCCAGCGGGTTGGGACTTCGCTCGGTGATCGACCGCAGCTCGGCGAGCGAGTCGTAGGGGAGCACCGGAAGGATGGGACCAAAGATCTCTTCTTCCATGAGGGGTGAACTCGGATCGACGCGGGCGATCGTCGGTTCGACGTATCGTTCGTCTTCATCCACCTGGGGATCGAGACCGGCTCGCATAGCGAGTTCGCGAAGACGCCGAGTGTGGCGCACGCTCGCGATTCGAGCATAGTCGCGGCTCGCCTTGGGATCGGCACCGTAGAACTCCCGGACGGCCGTCTTGATCGCTGCAGCGAGTCGATCGGTGTTACCCTCAGGAACGAGGACGTAGTCGGGTGCCATACAGGTTTGCCCGGCATTGATGAACTTGCCCCAGGCGATCCTACGAGCCGTGAACTCGAGATCGCTCCCCGGCCCAACAACAAGAGGGCTCTTGCCGCCAAGCTCCAGTGTTACGCGGCTATGATGTCGGGCTGCACGCTCGGCAACGAGAGCGCCGATTCGCGGACTTCCCGTGAAGAAGACGGTATCGTAGCCCTCGTCGATCAACTCGTTCACGGTCTCCGGACCGCCGGTCACCACGTCGATGACCTCCGGGTCGAAAGACTCCCGAATCATCGCCGCCAGCGCCTCGGCGGTCGCGGGAGCTCCCTCCGAGGGTTTGACGGTGACGGCGTTTCCCGCCGCGAGCGCGTCGACCACCGGCGTGAGCGTCAGTTGAACCGGATAGTTCCACGTGCCGATCACAAGAGCTGCCCCAAGAGGCGATGATTCGATCCAGCGTCCTGGACCGACACGCCGATTTCGCATCCATTGTCTG
>JANQQY010000398.1 GCA_028284845.1 Spirochaetales bacterium | reverse complement strand
CGAGCTCCTTGACGCGCTACCCGCAGAGCGCTTCCCGCAGCTGCTTGCACATCGCGACTATCTCACCTTCGCGGACTCCGATGCGGAGTTCACCTTCGGTCTCTCGGCACTGCTGGAGGGGTTACAGTCACGAGTGCCGGCGGACGAAGTGACTCATGACGCGAGCACATCTGATTGACTCCGCAAGGCGCTTTGATGCCCCGTTCGCCGCATCGAACTGGTAGCGCGGTTGCATGACCCTTGCAGCAGATAGCGAACGAGGGAGCGCCCCGCCGTGCGCGCAAAGCCACTGCCTCGCGATCAGCGTCGAGCAGGACGACGGCGCCGCGTGCGGCCTCCGGATCTGCCTGGAGGAGTCCCCCGGTACAAAAGAGGATCGCTGAAATCAGGAGTGGTTACGTCGTCAATGCTCAGGAAGGCGGCGTCATTCGTGTACTTCAAACAGGAGCTCGCCGGTCTGGGGCGCGGACTCGCAGGTAAGCACGACCCGCGTCAAACGAGTGCCCCACGTTGCGCCCAGCCGATCGTCGGTAATCGGTATCTCCTCTGCGACAGCGACGAAGAGATCGGCGTCAAAGGTCATCGAGCCGTGGCCTGAGGGTGACCCGGGAAGGAACTCAACCTCGCCAATATCGATCCGCCCAGGAGCGAGGTTGACGCTACCCGGCGTGAGGATAGAGAGCCGCACCCGCGACGCGGAACGCTCGAGCTCATACCGATCCCGGATTGTCACTCCGCGTCCACGATCAAGCACTATCGAACGATTCCACTGCCGGATGCCCACCTCGGGGGGATAGGCGCCGGAGATCTCCAGCTCAAAGCTCGCCCGAGTCTCGTCCGCATGGTAGGAAAGGTCACGCGCTGCGTACTCCCGACCCATCCTCTGCTGAACACCGTCGACCTCCGGCAGAAGGGAGTGGAAGGACGATTGCATGGTCCAGATCTCATACCGCCTGTCGCTGAAGGTCTTCGCGGTGTAGGTCTCCACACCGGCGTCCACGAGAAGCGGCCTCCCATCCCGATAGACAACAGAATTCCCCACATCGTTGTGATTGTGACTCTCCCGGTTGTGGCCGCCCTTCGCTCCCAGGAACCAGCCTTCGCTCGAACCGCCAACATCCCGGGCGACCATCACCTGAATCTGGTCGAGGTAGACATCCCGCGGAAGCACCGCGCTTGCTGCCGGCGCGAGCGTCTCGGCGGCAAGCGAGCCAAAGAGGCTTCGCAAGGGTCGACGGACGTAGTTGGTCTGCCGCTTCGTTCGCGGGTCGCGTCCGTCGAAGCGTGCCGTCCCGTCTCCGGCATGGAGCCAGCGCCCAAATGCCTGCATGGATGCGTCGCCGATCGCCGTGCCAAAGGCGTGCACAATTGCCGCATCGGGATGGGTTCGCGCCGGTGCATCAGCAAAATTGAGGTAGTAGTCGTCCGCGATGTGTGCGCGGTAGATGTAGCTACCGATGTTGCGAATCAACGGTTCTGAGTAGAGGTCGATCGCCCCGGATGAGACCCAATGGAGGAGCTCAAGCACCTCGAAGAGTGAGGCTCCGGCGTGTCCCCAATAGCCCGGTCCCTCGTCACACCCGCCATCCGAGGGGTACTCGTCAATAAAGAAGTCGACGACGCGCATCACCTTCGCGATCGACTGGGCACGGGCATCCACGTCGGACTCCATCAAGATGATGCAGGTCAACCAGTTCGACGCGATCCACGGGTTCCAGTTGTTGACCCGATCTCCTTCCCAGCGCCGCTTGAATCCCATCCACCAGAAGTCAGATCGCTCTGAGAGCGGATGAAGAATTCGCCTCCGAATCTCGTCCTCTATTCGAGGACGGAGCATGGGTGAGACCGAGTCGAGCCGGGAACCGAGGAGGCGGTGCGTCCACGCCAAGAGGTTTGCGGTCTCCGCAGTAAAGAGATCGACGACGTGCTCGTTCGGGTCGGCGAGCGTTGGCCCGACCGTCTGCAAGTACATGTGAGCCGGGACGCCCCAGAAGCTCTCCTCACAGATGGCCCAGAGCCCGTTGGCAATGTCGTCGAGGAATCGGCCCTCGTCCTGAAGACACTCGGCGAGTAATAAGCTCTCGAGGATCGTGCGTCTGCCAAAAGAGACGCGCTCGTATCGATCCCGGTTTCCCTCGCGGGCGAACTCAAGGAAGAGCGTTGCCGGGAGCGCTCCGTACTCCACGTCAATGAGCTGATCGGCCGCTGCGAGGATCGACTTGGAGATGTTGGTGGGCAGGGACGCCCACGCCTCTCGGTCATCAACGGTAGGGTATGGAGTGTCGGAAACACTCCGCAACATTCCTGGAAGCGAGTCCGGACGATAGCGTTGGTGGAGCATGGATCCTACTCTACCCTACGCTCAGCCGGCCTCACCAGAACCAAGTCGAGCCCGCTCGGCTTTGAGCATCTCCCGTTGCCTTTGAACCCGCTCCGGAACGTGCTCGCGTCGTTCGCCGCCTATCTGATAGTCGAGTCGGTCCACGCCCAGACCCCTCAGCACCGCACGTTCAACAGGTGAGAAATCCTCTGCGTTCGGCCGATTGAAGTCCATTGGTTCACGTAGCGTGACCGGAGGGTTCGTCATGAACCTTGGAACGCCAAGGACGTTCTGGGAGGAGGCGTGGAGCATAAACGGATGAAGCAGAAAAACGTCCCCAGTCTCAGCTGTCACCTCCCGAAAGTCACGGCACTTGGAGGGAAGCTCTCGCCACCTGGGGTCATTTGGATGAATCCCCTCCCGATTTTAATTCAGAAACCGCGCCACAACGGGGATGCTATCCGGGATGATGTATGTCCCGCCGCCTCTGTGATTCACGTCGCTCCAATAGACGGCAGAGAGGAGGCCCTGCTCGGGGCTATCGAGGAAGTGATAGAAGAAGTCGCCGTCTTTGTGCCAGCCAGGGACAGACGCGCTTGGGGCCTCCCACGGTCGATCAGCACCAAAGCTGAAGTTGAGAATAAACCCGTTTCCCCATGACGACTCGCCTGAGTCTTTGACTCGATCCGCGCCGCCGCACAGGTCGCAGATGGCCTGCCATGCCGTCGGCGCTATCTCCTCGATTGACCATCGGTTCAGGGAGGGCATATGCGTCTTTCCCCCCAACCAGGTTGAAGGATCGTCCTTACGAATTCCAAGACGGTCGAACGCGCGATCAGTCTGCTCCTGACAGAACGCCTGGTCGAGCGCCCGCGGCACTTTGAGAAAACCAAACTCAATGAAGTGCTCAACATCCTTGGCTGTCAGATAGTGATAGTTCATCGCGGCCCTACCCCTTTCCGGCGAACTCCGGCTCGAAACCAATCAGCTCTCGAGCACGGTCGATCGAGACGATGGTGTTGTCGCCCTGCGCGGACGGGCGCACCTCCGGGATCGGCTCGTCAAAGAGCTTGGCAACCTCGGCAACCGATCGGCCAAGCGTGTTCCGATGTAGGTTGATATAGAGAGAGTGACTACCCTCGTACTCCGCGGTGAGACCCTTCTCAATCGCCTGCGCCGAATCGTCCTCGTGGACGTAGGTGAAGAAGTTTGCGCGAGACGACATCAGCCGGTACTCGGCTCGAGTGAGTCCATTGTGGTCGCTCTCAAGGGCGTTCTTCCAGCCCGTTTCGCGGTCGAAGGTGTCCCAGCGGTTCTCGCGTCTCCAGCGATCGTAGGCGGCAGAAAGACGGGCAACCTCCTCGCGCCGCTCACCGTCTGGCAGGTCGATGATCTGGTGAGCATGACTCCGGAACTCCGCGCCTTTATCCCAGAGGCCGTCGAAGACCTCGGCCGCGACAACGCCGGGGAGGCGCAGCATGACGCTTGAGATTCGGTCGCGCTCCCAGAAATAGCGACCAATCGACTCCATCACCTGCTTGCTGAAGGAGTAGGCGTCGGTCGCAAGCCCCTCATGCGCCTCGTCCACAGGTAGGTAGCGAATGGGGAAGCCGCGGTCGCCGTAGAAAAAGCCGAATGCATTGATTGAGCTTGCGCCAACGACGCGCGAGATACCGGTCTCCGCCGCAGCTTCAAAGACGTTGAATGTGCCAAGGTCGTTGACGCGAAAGACCTCGCGTCCCGGTGACCCGACCGGAGAAGCGATGGCCGCGAGGTGCACGATCGCCTCATGGCCGCCCATGGCGGCACGCAGTCGCTCGTAGTCGTTGATATCACACATCTCATACGAGGCACCGGCGGGGACCTCCATCTCGGCCCGGCGGCCAATGACAGTGACTTTATGACCGGATCGTACCAACCTTTTCACGCAGGCAATCCCCACGCGCCCGGTTCCCCCGGTGAGCAACACGTTCATGGCACAGAAACTTGCCGCGTCAGAGTCGCCGTGTCAAACTGATTCCGGAGGTGCGGATGAACGTCACCTGGCTCGACTGGTTTGGGTATGCGGCGTCAGTCGTGATCCTCATCTCACTCACCATGAGTTCAATCATCAAGCTCAGATGGGTCAACCTTGCCGGTGCGGTGATGTTTGCCGTTTTTGGTTATTTGATTGGATCGATTCCCACCGGGACGCTTAATGCCGGAATCGCCTTTATTGACATCTACTTCCTGATCCGGCTCTACCGGGAGCGTGATGAGCTTGCCATCGTTCGAGCCGAGACAGGATCGGCCTACTTCGTGCACGTATGGAAGACGAACGAGACCGATATCGAGAACTTTGGCGGCGTCATGTCATTTGCGCCTGAGACAGAGGCGTTCTACTTCCTCCGCAACAACAACACCGCGGGACTGCTGGTCGGCAGGCTCACGGATGAACATACGTTCCGAGTGCTCGTCGACTACGTGACGCCACCGTTCCGAGATTTCAAAGTCGGTGTCTACACCTTCGTGAAGGGTCACCTCAGAGATGTGCTGCCGGACGTGGAGCGGATCGAAGCCTTTGGGGGCAACCCGCAACATGCTCGTTATCTCGAACGGCTTGGGTTCGAAGAAACAGGCAGTGACGACATCTACGTTCGAGCGATGTAGCCAAGGAGTACGGAGGTCGTCGTACGCGCCGTTGCGGCTAACTGCCTTCGAGCGAGTGCGACCGCGAGTGCGCCCAGATCATCCCAAGTGCGATCAACGCCGGTCCGGCAACAAAGAGCATGGCCAGCGTGGGGGAGAGCCCTGCCTCGAGCGCCTCGCCTGCAACCGCCGGCATGGAAGTACCACCTACTCCCGCCGTCCAGCCGATGGCAGCCACCGTGGCGGTGGCGACAAGGGTCCCCTGCAGTGCCGTGTAGCTCACGATTGCCGGGAAGAGCGCTGCCGAGGAGAGGCCAAGCGAGAAGACGAGCACGAGGAAGAGGATCGACGTGAACACCGGAGAGAGCGAGTCTCCAAATGCGTACAAGAGGGTCCAGATGACCGCGAACACCACGAGAGAGACAATGGCGCGGACGAGGACGGTGCGAGACCCCAGCCTCATCAGCCATCGCCCGCTCAGGAATCGGCCAATCATGATGCCTGAGACGAGAACGAGCGCCACGAGCTCGCCGGGTACGTTGACCGCAGATATGGCTGCCGTTCGGTAAGGAATAAGGCCGATGAGGACCGCCTCGGCACTCACGGTGAAGGCAGATGCGGCAGCGATGACCCAATCGGTGCGGCGCATCAGACCATCTCCCTTTGAGACAGCCCCCCCGCTGCCGACGGCCGGAAACTCGACTCCGCCTGAGACGAGGAGAAGCACAGCCGCCAACGCCGACGGAAGTGTCCAGTAGACCTGCCACGCCACGCCCGGAATCGCGGAGAGGCCAAGGGAAGCGAGCGCGACGAGCACCAGCCCAGCGCTGAGCGTTGCATTGACGGTTGCCGTGACAGGTCCCACGGGGCGCTCCGTCTGGTTCGCCGCGTAGACGCCGGAGAGTGGTATCAGAGCGCCGACCGCGAGGCCCCGGAAGATGGCGATCGCAAGCGCGAAACCGTACCCGGGCAGGAGCAGGAAGAGACCGGAGAGCGCAATCGCTGCGACCGCGGCCCGGTAGATCACGCGCAGGTTGATCCGGGCAGAGCCCGCCCAGAGCATGAGCCCAATCACGACGCCGCCGATGTACCGCGCGGAAACGAGGTAGCCCTGCTCCGCGGCACCAATTCCCAGTTGCGCGGTCATTCGAGACATCGATGCACCGGTCTCCGCCATCGTCATGCCGGTGATAAACATGGTGCCGGCGACGAAGAACAGGGGTGAGGGCACATACCGACGATTCTTTCTCATCGAAGTTTCTTCCGTTCGGTCTGAAGGAGCACCGCCTTGCGCATCCTGATCGATTGCGGCGTCACCTCTACGAGCTCGTCGTCGCGGATGAAGTTGATCGCCATCTCAAGTGTCATCTTGCGGTAGGGCGTCAGCACGACGTTCTCATCGCGGCCCGCGGCGCGCATATTGGTGAGCTTCTTTGTCTTGCACGGATTCACGTCCAGGTCGTTATCACGGTTGTGCTCGCCAACGATCATACCCTGGTAGACCTTTTCGCCGGGACCTACAAAGAGCTGCCCGCGAGGTTCGAGGTTAAAGAGCGCGTAGGGAACGCCGGCACCGTCGCGATCGCTGACGAGCGAGCCGGTCTGCCTGCTCGGGAAGTCGCCGCGCCACTCCTCATACCCGTCGAGATAGGCGTTCATGATCGCCGTGCCGCGCGTGTCCGTGAGGAGCTCATCGCGGAACCCAATCAAGGCACGGGACGGGACGCTGAACTCGAGGCGTGTCCTACCGCGAGAGTGGTTGGTGAGATTAACGAGCCGGCCTTTGCGGATGGAGAGCTTCTCCGTGACGATTCCCGTGTACTCTTCAGCAGTATCAACGAAGAGCCGCTCGATGGGCTCTTCCGTCTTGCCGTGGGAGTTGGTGCGGGTGATGACCCGCGGCCGTCCAACGCAGAGCTCGTAGCCTTCACGCCGCATCGTCTCAATCAGGATGGCCATTTGGAACTCTCCGCGTCCCATCACAAGGAAGCCATCCTGCCCCGGTGCATCCTCGGCGCGAAGAGAAACATTGCTCAGCGTCTCACGATCGAGCCGCTCGCGGATCCGAGTCGACTGGACGTACTTCCCTTCGGTGCCGGAGAGGGGTCCATTGTTGCGTACAAAGAGCATCGTAACCGTTGGCTCGTCCACCGTAATGCGGCGGAGCGCCACCGGTTGCGAAGCGGTGCAGATCGTGTCACCGATATGAACGTCGTCCAGCCCGGAGAGGACGACCACATCGCCGGGGTGGGCGGCGTCGGTCTCAGTAATCGAAAGCCCGTCATAGACTTGCAGCCTGGTGACGCGGAGCGGACGGGTCTGGCCCTCGGAGTCGATTCGAACGAGCTGGTCGGCCGAGCGCACCTGGCCATTGTGAATCCGCCCAACCGCCAGTCGTCCCAGGTAGTCCGAGTACCCCAGATCACTGACGAGCATCTGGAAGGGAGCATCGGGATCGACGTGAGGTCCCGGAATCTCGCGGAGGATGGTGTCGAGAAGCGGCTCGAGCGATGCCGACTCTGGGATTGAGTCAAACCCGGATTCCAGATAGCCGACGCCTTCGGGAGACTCGGATGCCACTCCGTCACGAGCGACGGCGTAGAGAAGCGGAAAGTGAAACTGCTCATCACTCGCATCCAGATCGATAAAGAGATCTGAGATCTCATCCAGCACCGCGTGCGGACGCGCATCCTTCCGGTCGAGCTTGTTTATGACGACGATGACCGGAATCCCTTCCTCGAGCGTCTTCCGCAGTACATAGCGCGTTTGGGGAAGCGGACCCTCTGCGGCGTCTACGAGCAAGAGCGCACCGTCGGCCATGGAGAGCGCCCGTTCGACCTCGCCTCCAAAATCGGCATGCCCCGGAGTGTCGATGATGTTGATCTTTGTACTCTTCCACTCGATCGCACAGTTCTTCGCCGCGATCGTGATGCCGCGCTCACGCTCAAGATCCATTCGGTCCATGACGCGATCGGCAACCGCTTGATTCTCGCGAAAGAGTCCGGCGGTGCGAAACATCGAGTCGACAAGCGTGGTCTTCCCGTGGTCGACGTGGGCGATGATGGCAATGTTTCGAATGGCGTCATTCCGAAGGTGAGCGGCACCCATTGCGGCAATCTACGGGAAGCGGATGGGCCAGGCAATGCCGCACTGGGTGGAGGCTCGAGCAAGCCCTACGGATCTATGCGCGCGGGCTTGCAGAGCATCTCCTTGGAGTTGGCACTTCTTCCACACTTGAGGCAGACACGATCGGCCGCTCTCACGACCGAACGTAGTTTGCGCTTCTTTGATTGGAACTGCTTCTTGCTCCAATCGCAGAGTTTCTTACTCACGAGATCATGGTGCACGGTGCGGACGCCCTCGGCAAGTTCCTTAAGCTCTTACCGAGGACGGAGCGGTCTATTTTCCGCGACGGTAGGCTTCGAACATCCAGAGTCGCTTCTCGCGCGCCTTGAGCGAGGCAATCGCGTCGTCTGCGGTTCCTTCGTCTCCGTGCTCCTGACAGACGCGGATCGTCTCGCGAAGACCATCGATCAGGAGCTCAAGGTCGTGCGCGACTGCCTGTGCGACTTCGTCGCTGGCGTATCCGCGTGTCTCGGCTTCCTCGAGTCTGGAGAGCTCAATGTAGTCACGCATCGTTGTCAGCGGTCGTCGGCCAATCTTGAGGACGCGCTCAGCAACCTCGTCGATCTCCTCCGCAATCGCCTCGTACTCTTCCTGCAGCACCTCATGGAGGGTGAAGAAGTCGGTACCCTCAACATTCCAGTGGAAGTTGTGAAGCTTGGTGTAGTAGACGTGGAGCTCCGCAAGGTAGCGATTGAGTCGATCGGCAATTGCGTCTGCGGCAGTGGCTCCCAGTCCAACGTCTGAGAGCAATGATTCTGTATGGGTTGATGTAGACATGGATATTCTCCTCGTTCAAAGGGTACGCATGCCGGGCCTTGCTGGCAATGAAAATGGAGTTTTAGGAGTTAATATGACTTAATCGCTCATGTAACTCAAGTGTGCGATCCGAGGGTTTTGCTTCACCGTAGGCGTGGTCCTGCAGGACGTTGGCAATGATCCACGGCTCTCGGCACACGAGTCGCTCATGATCCAGGCCCGACTCTACGGTGCGACCGATCGTCAGTCATCTGATAGGCCAGCACGGGATCATCACGGCCGCATTTCTCTTGAAGACTAAACATATGTATAGTACTATTACCTCGATGGGACAGGCGGTATCGGCTCCAGTATCACGCCCCTCCGGCCTCAAACGAGCAAGCGAACTGGTCAATGCCCGTGAGCTTGTTGACGGGAGCATGTCCGGTGGTCTTCCGGACCGACGCTGGGGTTACCCGGCCCTGAAGGGCCGCATGACTGAGCTCGTTGGAGACTCCCAATCTGCCAATGTCAGTCTTGCGATCCGCCTGATCCTTGAAGCACAGCATGCCGGCGAGTTTGCCGCCTGGGTTGCCACCCACCGCGATGTCTTCTTCCCCCCTGACGTCGCGGCCGCGGGTGTTGACCTGGCGGCACTGCCGGTCATCTTTGCTGAACATCCGCAGGATGTTCAGCCAGGGAGCAACACGGCTCAACCGTCAGAACCCACACCTCAGTCACCATCCACCACCCAGGTCGGTTCCGCCTCCAGGCCGCATCGTGGAGTCGCTTCAGCACCCCCCGGACGTGTGGAGTCTTCAAAGGCCACCAATCAAACCACCGCTTCTTTGTCTGCTCGTCGACAAGCCGCAGCAGCAGCTTGTCGAGCGGCCGAGCGACTTCTGCGATCCGGAGCCTTTGGCCTTGTCGTGATTGATCTTGCCCGTGATCTCCCCATCGCGCCGGCATCTCAGGGACGTCTCCTGCGTCTTGCGGAAACACATGATGCGCAGGTCCTGATCTTGCGCCGCAAACAAGAAGATGGGCGCTATGAAGGGTCCCTCGTCACCGTCCGCTGTGAGAGCGCATTCGAACAGAGTGCGCCGGGACGGTTTCGTGTCAGCCTGACCAACACCAAGGACAAACGGGAGGGGCCTGGGTGGACAAGAACGAGTGAGTTCGATGGTCCGCCTGGCCTGTATTAGTCTCCCAAAGATCGATCTCCAGATCGTTGCCCTGAGGCATCCCGAGTGGAAGAAGCTTCCCGCCGTTGTTGTCACAGAGGAGAAACCTCTTGGTACGGTCACGGCTGCGAACAAGCTTGCCTATGCAGCCGGCGTCCAGCCGGGAATGCGATACGCCTCTGCTCTGAGTATTTGCCCCGAGTTGCGTGCCGGCGTAGTCGTGCCGGAGGAGCGTGATGCTCTTCGCGAGCGTCTGGTCGATCTTCTTAGGAAGTTCACGCCGTCAATCGAACCCGCTCGCGACGATCACGCTCTCTTCTGGGTAAACGCCGCAGGACTCGAACGGATCCATGGTGCGCCGAACGATTGGGCCAACAAGGTTCGTGACACCATCGAGCGTGAGCAGCTTGTCTGCAGCATCGCCGTTGGATTCAGCCGATTCGGCACCTACGCTGCTGCGAAGGTGAAGCGGCAGATCACCATATTTGAATCTGAGGAGGATGAAACTCGGGCGGCGGTGCGCGCACCCCTTGGCGTGCTCCCCTTCGATCATGAGACCCTCCTGAGGCTTCACCACCTTGCCATCCACACCGTCCGTGACTTTATTCGGTTTTCCCCCGGAGCACTCCGGCGTCGGTTTGGTACTGAGGTTGAGACGATCCAGCGATTCGCGAGGGGAGAAGAAGATCTGCCCATTCAATCGGTGGATGAGAAGCAGCTCCTTCGCCGTGAGATGCGCCTGCTCTACCCCGAAGGCGCGATGGATGCCCTTCTTCACTATCAGCTCTCGCTGCTTCGCGAACTTGTGAGCCAGGCGTGGGCCGAGCAGAAACTTGTGAGCGAGATCACTATGGAGTTCTGCCCCGAGCAGTGGCCGGGAAGCCTTGAAGAGTGCATACGGGAGGAGATTCGCACCGCAAAGCCCACTATCGAACAGCGCAAACTCGAACGCCTCCTACGATTGCGACTCGAGAACGTCACCTTTCCTGGCCCGGGTGTTCGTCTTGCACTTGAAGTTGTGGTCCTTCCCACCGAGCGCGTCCAGGACGACCTCTTTGCCACGCGTGTTCGGAGGAGTTCTGCGAAAGCCCTTGCTGCCCTCACAGAGGTCACGGCCGAACTTGGGAACGACGCCGTCCATATCGCGTCACTCGTTGACGCCCATCTCCCGGAGGATCAGTACAGCTGGCAGCGTATTGAGCGCCTTGCACCGCCGCGCCCTCTTGAAGAGACCCCTGATCCTGAATTCGCAGAAGAGACTTCCATTGTGGAACTGACTGATGAGGAGGCCGACGAGGAGCCGAAGTCTCCACTGATTCGGAGGATTCTGGCAGAACCCCGACCGTTGGCTCGGATTCCGGACGAGTTTGCGTATCCACGGATGGTGGGGCCGTATGAGTTGTCTGGGGGTTGGTGGACGACCCAACGGGGCCCCGGCCCGGTGGGCCTCCCCGTTGGGTCTGGAGATTCCGCGAGGCGGAATCTCCACAGCGAGGGGGTAGCGCGGGGGCCTGAGTCGGAGGGCCTCCTCGTTGGGTCTGAGGAGACCGAGTATGAAGCGGCGTATCGACGGGAATACTACTACCTGCAGGACCGATCGGGACGGATTCTCTGGGTCTACTACGATGTGCCCGACGGAAACTGGTACTTGCAGGGAATCGTTGAATGAGCAGCGATCGCAGCTATGTGCCGCTGTGGGTAAAGAGCAATTACAGCTTCCTTGAAGGTGCGAGTCATCCGGACGAGTTGATCCGCCAGAGCTCTCAGCTGGGGCTGCCTGCAATGGCCCTCACCGATCGCGACGGGGTCTACGGCATTGTACAGGCACATAGCGCAGTCAAGGAGAACCGCGACGATCTCCAGGGCATCGACCGCTACGCCGTCAATGGACTTGACCCCGCCACTCCCGTCCACCCTCCAAACTCGAACCCGCGTGCAGTTTCCGGCTCCCGGCCGGAAACTGCTGGACTTGGCCTTGCCAAGTCCATGCACACCGTCCAGTTCAAAGGCGATACCCATGAACGTCCCGGTGGCAATGCGGTGACAGAACCTGCTCCGGTTGATCCGGGTACGGGGTGGGGGCCACACCCGGGCTCCGCAACGCCCAACACGCAGCAGTTCGACAGCAGCCGGGCAAGCGACCATGATTCGAGAGACTCACGTCGAAGCGACCCACGCCTCATCATTGGCTCTGAGATCACGGTGGAGATCGGGCCTGGGGTGGCGACCTCGGTTGTACTGCTTGCGGAGAATCGCCAAGGGTATGGAAGACTCTGCGGTCTGATCAGCAAGGGTCGGATGCGGGCACCAAAGGGGCAGAGTCTTGTGACACTGACCGAAGTGTGTGAGGCGGCTGGTGGACTTGTCGCACTCTGGAACGGTCGGTCTGTTGTGGCGCCTGAGATGCATCTTGGAACTCCGCCGGGAACACCGGCGCTTGGGGCCCTCACCGACGCCTATGCGCAGAGTCTCTATCTCATCACTGCGCGCCATTTCCTTCCTGGAGAGCCGACCGAATACGCTCATCTCAAGCGCCTTTCGTCCCGTTACCGCCTACCCATGGTCGCTGCGACTGAGGTGCTCTATCACGCACCTGAGAAGCGAGCGCTCCAGGATGTGGTGACATGCATTCGTCACGGTGTGACGCTTGATGAGGCGGGAGCTCTTCTTTCGCCGAATGCGAGTTACAGCCTACTGAATCCCGACGAGATGTTCGCTCGCTATCGCGACGTTCCGACACTCGTCTGGCGCACACTGGAGATTGGGGAGCGTACGCGCTTTAACCTCGATCAGATCGACTATCGTTACCCCAACGAGCAAGTTCCCGCGGGGTACAGCACGTCGGAGTGGCTCTGGGAACTCACATTTGCTGGTGCACGTAAACGTTATAGCGGCACGATTCCTCCAGACGTGAGACTGCAGCTTGAGAAGGAACTCGACATCATCGGTGATCTTGAGTACGCCGGGTACTTCCTCACGATGTGGGAGATTGTCGAGTATTGCCGACGCAAGGGGATTCTCGCGCAGGGGCGTGGCTCCGCAGCGAACTCCGCCGTCTGCTATTGCCTGCACATCACCGCGATTGATCCGGTGCGAATGGATCTTCTCTTTGAGCGCTTCCTGAGCCGTGAGCGGGCGGAACCGCCCGACATCGACATCGACATCGAGCATCGGCGCCGCGAGGAAGTGATTCAGCACATGTACAAGAAATACGGGCGCGAGAAGGCGGCGATGGTCGCGAACATCATCCGGTATCGAGTGAAGAGTTCCATTCGTGATGTGGGGAAGGTGCTCGATTTCCCAGCGACTGCTCTCGATCGTATGGCGAAACTCGCCTCAGGTCGGGACAACAATCTTGAAGAGGTACTCGATAGCGCTGGAGTGGGGATGCGCACAAGAGAACTCTTCGGCGATCTCGTTGGGCAACTCCTCGATTTCCCACGACACCTCTCTATCCATCCCGGGGGGTTCCTGCTCGGGAGCGATCCTGTTCACAGCCTTGTTCCCATCGAGAATGCGACGATGCCCGATCGCACGGTCATTCAGTGGGATAAGAATGACGTGGAAGAAATGAAGCTCTTCAAGGTCGATTTGCTCGGCCTTGGTGCACTCACTCACCTCGACTACTGCTTGCAGCTGTTGAAGAATCATCGCGGAATCGACCTTTCCATGGCGACCATTCCTCACGACGATCCCGCCGTGTTCAAACTCATTTGCAAGGGAGATACCGTTGGTGTCTTTCAGCTTGAAAGTCGTGCGCAGATGGCGATGCTGCCACGACTCCGGCCACAGATCTGGTACGACATTGTCATTGAGGTCAGCATTGTGCGGCCGGGTCCGATCACCGGTGGTATGGTGCACCCGTATCTCCGCAGACGGCAGGGTGAGGAGGAAGTCGTCTATCCGCACCCTGACCTTGAACCGGTGCTGAAAAAGACCCTCGGCATCCCCATCTTCCAGGAACAGGTCATGAAGCTTGCAGTGGTCGCAGCAGACTACACGCCGGGTGAGGCGGATCAGTTGAGACGAGATATGGCGGCCTGGCGCAGAAGCGGACGGATTGAGAAGCATCACGCCCGCTTTGTCGAGCGCATGAAAGCCAAGGGTATCAGCGAGGATTTTGCAGAGGCCGTTTTCAAACAGATTCGCGGCTTTGGTGAGTATGGCTTTCCAGAGAGTCACGCTGCGAGCTTTTCATTGATCGCCTACTGCACGGCCTGGATGCGGGCTCACTATCCAGCAGAGTTCATCTGCGGACTCTTGAATGCCTGGCCAATGGGCTTCTACTCACCGGCTTCAATCGTTGAAGATGCCAAGCGACATAACGTAGAGATGCGATCTATTGACGTTCTTCATAGTGGGTGGGACTGCACGCTTGAACCAGTGGATCAGAGATCCCCTGGTTCAAGCCGAAGCAAGGCCGGCGATCCCGCCGGACTTCTTCACCGCGAGGACGACTCAAAGGATCAGAGATCCCCTGGTTCAAGCCGAAGCAAGCCCGGTGGTGCAGAGGACGGTGCGGCACCGTGGGAGTCACGGTTCACGGATGCCGGGACCTTTGCGGTACGAATGGGAATGCGATACGTGAAGGGGATCAACGAAGATGAGTATCACCGCATCGTGCGGGCAAGACAAGTCGTGGATCGAGATGCGTTGAAGGGAACGGCCGATGGCGACGGCACGACACGGCGACGTGGTGGCAATTCCGCGCTTGAACAATTCATTCAGGCATCGGAACTAAGCGAAGAAATGCTCGTGGCGCTTGCACGGGCAGGAGCATTTGAGTCATTCGGGCTCGACCGGAGGCAGGCACTCTGGGAGGTCTCCGGCCACAAGCGTCGTCGATTGAACGAAGAGCGCGAACGTGCACGGGTCGGTGATGGCGGCGAACTGCTCTCAGCGGAGGATACACTTCTATCCTTCGATCCGCTGCATGACTTCGAGCTGGTTGCATGGGATCACTACACCTCCAGTCATAGTACCCAGGCACATGCGCTCGAACCGCATCGCGAGATCCTTGCGAAGGGCGGACACATAAATGCACGTGAGATCTGGCGTGTTGAGGACGGAACGTATACCTCGTACATCGGATTGGTGATTACACGTCAGCGTCCAGGCACCGCTGGGGGCACGATGTTCATCACGCTCGAGGATGAGACAGGGTACGTCAATCTTGTGATCTGGAAAGCGGTGTATGAGAAGTATCGCACCATCATCCTGACCTCATCCCTTTTGGGGGTCACCGGGAAGATTCAGGCAAAAGATGGTGTCGTCCACCTGATTGTAGAGCAGTGCTTCAAACCACAGCTTTCGATCACCGGCTTCACGGTGGAGAGCCGCGACTTCAGGTAGCCGCCGCATCATTGTCTCAACATTCACTCTGACCGGACAACTGGGGGAAAGGGGTCTACAATCAAGCTCCGGAGGCTTCTATGTTTTCTATGAAGAGAATTGCCCTTGGATGCGCACTTCTGCTCATCCTTGCCGGCGGGGCATTTGCAGACGGGATTGAGATAGGTCCCACAGCGATGCTTCGCTTCCCGCTCCAGGTGAGCGATGCGTCACTTGAAGGAATAGGTGTCGAGGATTTCAAATTTGGAGGGGACGCGGAGATCATATTTGGCGTGTTCCAGATTGGTGCACTCGCAGATTTCCGCCCGGGACGCGACGACGACATGGTCCGAGTTCCACCGGCGGTGGAGATGCTCGTAACCGGCGGCGTGCTCTTTGACCTTTGGATTCTGCGACTAGGCCTTGGCATAGGTCCCTCGTTCGTGATCGACTTCCCAGGTCGAGACGCACCCCCGCCCCCACCGGACGGACCAGGAAACGTCGGCGCGGGTGTTGCGCTTAAGGGCAATGCAGACCTGCAACTTGGCAATTGGGCCCTTCGCCTGAACGTCATTGGAGGGCTCGACATCCTTCGGGCCGCCGCGGCAGAGGAAGCACTCGAGTACGCCGATCTTCGAGTCGGCTTGAGCCTTCTCTACGATCTGTAAGTCAGGTCTCGTGCCTTGGGGTGGCTGGCTAAGACCGGCCACCCTTCTTCCCACCAACTAGAATTGAATCCAATAGACCCTGTTCGACAAAGCACTATTCGGGTCCATCTCTAGCGCAGAGATGACACTCTCGCATCGGGTGTCCCACCCTCGGGTGCGAGGAGCAGCGAACACAACTCGACCACAGACCCCAGCGCCAGTGAGGAACGAGCGCACAGCAATTCGCGAAGTAACCCCGAACGGAAGCTCGGCCCAATCGACCCCGGTCGATCGGGACCGTCGTTGCGCGCTGCTGATGAGTTCGAGCACCGCGGCAACGTCTTGGGCGAGAGAAGAATGCTGCTCCGTGCGCGCGCGGATGGCGGCCGGCGCGTCCAGCCAGGCGGCTTCGTCCGAACCGTCAAGACGGGCCACGAGGACCCATTCCCATGACGACCCAAAGCGTGCCCGCCCAACGAGATCCCACCCAGGCTGCGGGACGGTCCCCGGCCAGACTCGCTCCCACGATTGGCGAACTCGACTGCTCGATCGCATGTAACCGAGTCCAGAAATCTCTGCCACGTCGATCGTGCGCGGTTGAACCTCAACTGCCTCGCTTCTCGCCAGGAAAGCTACGCGGAACGCATCCCAATGAAGAACCCGGCGCGCGGTAGGCGCAAGCTCGACTGATGCGGCCTCTTGAATGATCATGTTTCATGGTACCGTGCACGAGTCCGGCTGTCGCCGGTAATGGGACCACCAGGAGGCGATTTGTGAACGTGGACGACCTTCCC
>JANQQY010000383.1 GCA_028284845.1 Spirochaetales bacterium | reverse complement strand
GCCGCGACGGTGAGACTCCTCCACGCTCACTCACGAGCCGGTGCCGCACCACCTGATGATGATGCGACCCGAATCACCATCACCGAGACAACCGGCGGCGATTTCGCCGGCTTCATTTGGACGACGATCCGGCGTTCTTCAGACGCCTCCGTTGGGTTTGTGCATCAGATCTTTGTCACTCCGGAGTTTCGCGGATTCGGACTCGCTCGCGCCCTCTTTATGCGAACTGCAGAAGAGCTTCACGCCGAAGGCATCGGGAGGATTGAACTGCCTCTGTCGGGTCTTGCTGCGGAGCTCGACGAGAACTTCGAACGGTATGGACTTGAGAGACGCGGGGTCGTTCTTGGTGCCGACCTCGGCAAGTGGCGCCGATCGATGAGCGGCTAGCCGTTGAGCACGGCCACGATTCGTTCTCGTTCGGCGACGGCCTCATCGTGGACGGCTTCCAGCCGCTCCATCACCACATCGGCGACGTGTTGCTTTGGGTCGACACCGTGCGGTGTCTCCGCACGGGCTGGATCCCTCAAGGAGTCGCACTCAAACGGGGCGGTCACATTGAGGGTAATCACGTCTCGCGCTGCCAGGTCCATACTCATGTCGCCGCTCGGGTTCAACCGGAGAATATTGCCGGCGATTCCAATCATCACCGCATGATCAAAGAGCTTTAGGTACGAGTCGACCTCTTTGACGCCGCGTTTTGTATCCGGTTGTCCGGGTCGGTATCGCGTTCCGGAAGGGAAGAGCAGGATGATCTTGCCCTCATGCTTGAGTCGGATCATGTGCCTGGTCGCCGCCATATTGATTTCGCGACTCCGAACCACCTCTTCGCTCATCTGCGCGGAGTCTTGATGTTGCTGAAGGCTTCTTGACGGGTAGATCACGACTCGGGTGTAGGCTTCTGCGAAGGCGTTGACGAACTCGCTCTCCTCAGTGAGTTTCATCCCGGCGATCGACACGATCGCATCCGCAATCTGCTGTTGTCCCGCACGCTCAAGAAGGTAGTAGAGGCACGGGATATCAAAGTTGGAGTAGTGCTCCATCAGGATCAGGCACGATCGCCCGGACGCCACGAGCTCAGCGAGTTGTTGGACGTGATCCATTTGGAGAATCCCGCTTCCCGGCAAGACCAGTTGATCAAGAATCTGGTGGATGCGCGTGCGGTTCGGGACGTTCGCTTCTTGATAAATGTTCTCAGCAGTTATGGTCCGCTTCTGTACCGAGTCGGCGCGCATCTCTCCAGATGCCGCACGAAAAACCTCTCGGATCGGACCCAGAACCTCTGGCTTCACAGATGCTCCCAATATGTAATCGCCAGTCGGCCGGCGGGCCGTATTCTACCACGATGCCAAGAGAGCGTGTCGACAGGAACCCCTTTCATGCGATCACAGCATGGGAAGCGGCGGACGATAGCCGATCTCGACGTGCCCATCCGCCGTCCCGGTTTGTACGACACCAATAGATGGCAGGTCGATATGACACACGTCTGGATTCTGTTTGTGGCAGTAGCCGAGGTGGAGCACCAGTTCGGCGCGTCGACCGGCCTGCAGCGGCTCAAACTCGATCACGAAACGTCCAGACTCATCGAGTATTGCGTTGTGGACCTGTTCACCCACGGTGAGCATCGCCCGTTGCTCGAAACCCTCGGCCCGATCGTGGTTCTCTGGGAACGAGATCAGGATCGTGATGGCGCTCGTCTCGGTCCCCACTTCGACTTGGGAGAGCGTCTCCGCCGGCGCCTCCGGGATCGACCATCCGCTGATCTCTCTCTCCGAACACGAGAGGAGAACGAGCCCGACGACTAGGGAAGCGAGACCACACTTACCGGTGTGCCGGATGCGTGCCATCTTCGCCTGCTGTTTGTGGGATCTGCGATTCTGAGTCCATCCACGAGAAAGTAATAGAGATGCTCTCCCGGGCCCAATCGGATACGGCGTGAGAAGAGACCCGGCTCGATTTCATGTAGTTCCGTCATGAACGGATCCCATCCGTTGAACGAACCAACGAGGCTGACGCGGCTACCAACCGGCGCGAGGAAAATGAACTCGAACTCGCGATTGGAGCGAGCGATCGGCGTTTCCGTGAATGAGCGGAGCTGGCGCGGAATCTCAATGCGAGAGATCCGGATTCCCCACCGGTCGGTGATCTGCGCGGAATTCAGGGGGTCGGACGTCCAGATGCCGTCCACAACAAGCCTGTATTCGTAGCTGGTCCGATCGGGCTCGACCGGATGCAGATAGACGAAGATCCCTTGGTCGTTCCGCCGGAACGAGCGCAAAACGCTGAAGTTCTCGTGAGCGAACGCCACTTCAACCGCGTGAACCCGTGCACTGGTCATTTCCGGCGTCTGGCCCACGAACTCGTAGGTAAAAAGAATATGATCGCCAAGAAGTCGCGGTGGGCCGGCAGAATCGAGCCCCGCAACTTCCAGTGTGGTGTTGAGCTCCTGCGCGCCAAGAAGCGCCGTCAGAGTGAGAAAGGCGAGTGTGAGTGCGGTGTTCCTCGGATTCATCTGCTACACTCAAGATCGACACGGACAGCTCGGTCCTTAACGACAGAGGAAAACGGCCGACAATCGTAACAGGCATGCCATCTCTCGAGGACATCAGGCAATTCAACGCGCGACTCATCACCCTGGGAGACGAACCCACCGTGGTTCAGGAATGGGGAGAGCAGGTTGAGGACGTCGAGGTGCCCGAGTCCGCGGTTGACGATGACCTCGCGTCGCTCCTATCTGACGACGACATCGAGAGCAGCCCGACTGACGACCTCTTTGGCGACTCGGAGGCGGCCGCTGATGCGGGTCCGGCACCAGACTTTGAGGACCTTCTATCCGACGACTCGAGCACCGCCGCAGAGACTGACGAGCTTGGCTCAGACGTCGGCCTCGTCGACGATACACTCGCCGAGGATCAATCCTCAGACGATCTCCCGGATGACGCTGGGTTTGATCTCGACGATGTTGGGTTTGCTCTAGATGACGACGCATTTGCGCCGGCAGATGATGCGTTCGCCGAACCCACCGGTGATGACGACTTCGCCTCTGCCTTCACCGTTGACGAGCCGGAGGTTCCAGGCGAGGACGCCTCCGGATTCGATGCCGAGCCCGACCTCAGCGATGGTCCTGACGACGAAGCCGTGCTCCCGGAGGATCCCTTTGGCGGGATCGACGAATCGTTTGAGTTGACTGAGCCGAGTGAGGCATCCGAACCCGTGGACGACCTCGACTCCGGCTTCGACCTCGCAGACGACGCATTCGAAATCGATGGCGACGATCTTGCCGACGACTTTGCCACTGATCTCTCCGCGGCAGACGACGGCCCCGCCGATCTTCCTGCGGATGCCGGCCTGGACGCCGACTTCGATGTGGCCTCCTTTGATGCGCCCGATACGACAGACGAATCTCCGGCCGCCAGCGACGACTTTGACCTCTCAGACGCTGGTTTCGACCTCGACGATGACGCGTTTGATGCGAACGGAACAGACGAAGGCTTCGCGATCGACGATTCGACCGATGACCCTTTCGGATCGATCGACGAAGCCATCGACGGCGCGGAGGCCGACGAGTCACCCGGCACCGCCGAGACAGCTACTGAGGTCGATGACTTCGACACAGGATTTGATCTACCGGACGCCGGCTTTGACATGTCGGATACCGACTTTGAAGCATCCGGCGGCGACGACTCTGCGGACGATGGGTTCGGGTTGCCGGATGAAGGCTTCTCGATCGATGACGACGAACTGCCGTCGGGTGAACTCGGCGCCGATGACTTTGGCGGGTTTGACCTCTCGGAGCCTGAACCGGGTACCGACTCCGCCGACACGTTCGGCGGAGACGACTTCAGCTTCGACGCACCCAGTGTTCCCGGCGATGACGATTTCTCCGCCCCGAGCTTCGATACCGACACTGGCGCGTCCGGAGATCTGGGCGACGTAGGTGATCTTGACGAGATAGGCGCAGAGGATCTTGACGAGTTCAGCCTGGGTGATTTTGGCGCGGAGTTCGGTGTTCTGGATGACGCCGGC
>JANQQY010000381.1 GCA_028284845.1 Spirochaetales bacterium | reverse complement strand
AGAGAGATACTTGCTCGCCGCCTTGTTGTTCATGAGTTCCTGTCGCACCGCGGACTCAGGGACATCTAGGAAGAGAAGTCGATCGTTGTCGGTTGCCAGCAGCTTGATCTTTCCGTAGCGGGAGAGCGTGTCTTCCACAAAGAAGCGGACATTGTCCGGGACCGCGAATCTCCCAAAGGTCTCGAGCGTGCCAAGGATCTCTGTTGAGGTCAGACCGGCCGACGCCGCGTTCCAGAGGGAGAGCGGTGTCATCCGATAGGTGTGCATGTGTTCCGGACTCTTCTCGAGTTCCGCGAACGCCGCGAGTTCCGCGCGCGCCGCCTCAAAGCCCGGATCGTGGACATCGACAAGGAGTGATGAATCGCTTTGTATGATGAGCGGTGTTCCCGCCGGTTTTGTGGGAGCCTCAGCCATGAAGAGCTAGAATACTTCTAACGCTTAGGGCGTTCAACCGAAACCGGCGGCGACCTGTCGTGCTTCGTCACTCCGTAGTACGATGCTGTACTATCTGATTGGGGGTGACCATGAAAATCCAGAAAGCGACAAGTATTCCGATCGTCGTTGCGACCATGCTCCTCTTGCTCGCGCCCGCTCTGTTCGCTCAAGACATTCCCGCTGAGGTACTTCCACGCACGCTCTACGAGGGCGAGTTAAACGGCGTGATGACCCATACCGCACAGATCAACGAAGTCGGAACATGGGCCTTCTATCTGGGCACCGGAGATTCGACTGAACTGGCGGTTGTTTTGCCGAACGGGGGACGCCTTGAACACCAGTTTGAGGATTCGTTTGGCAACTTCTTCTTTTTTGAGCTTGACCGACCCGGGGAACTGACGATTGAGTTCGCACCTGCCCCCGAATCATTCGGCGGGTTCTACGCATTTGTCCTGGCGCCGGCGGTCGATCTCGAAATCGACGCCTGGAACGCCGTTGAGCTACAGCCGGCGCCCGTGGACGGCTCGCCTGAAACGATTCTTGGCGTCGGAATCTATCGAATTGTGCCTCCGGAAGATGGCCTGGTGGAACTCGAGATCCCGGAAGAGCGATACGAGTTCAACCTTCGTATTGGCGGACCAGATTCGGTGAGTCTCCAGTACGATCCCTGGGGTGGCTCCGTAGAGAGCAGCGGGATCAACATGCGGTTCGCGGCCGAGCGCGACGGCGAGTACGGGGTCATTGTGATTCTCGACAATGAAGAGCGAGATCCTGCGTCCGAGATCGCCATCTCCGTCTCGACATCCGAACTCGTGCTGGATACGCCAGAACCGATCTTTTTTGGCGAGAGCGTCGTAGGCGAGGTGACGCCGGGATCCGCCACCGTTGAAGGGCGACTCGCCCGCCCCTACTACTACGACGGGATAGAAGGAGAAGAGATCGCGGTCATCCTTGAATCGATCGATTTTGACGCCTACCTAATCATCCGGACGCCTTCCGGAGAGATCGTGACCGATGACGACGGAGCCTACGAGCGAAACTCGCTTGCGATTCTGACGCTTCCGGAGTCGGGTCCGTATGAGATCTTTGCCTCGAGTTTCTCCGGCTCCTCAACCGGAGCGTTCTCGATTCAGGTTGGCTCGCCGCAGGAGATTGAGGGATACATCGCGGACGTCGCCGGCGATTGGGGATGGGACGAGTTCGAAGATCCGCCGGACACTTTTGCGGGTGAGGATCGTGTCACAGACGTAACGACGCTGATTCCCGGTGCGGGTGCCGGCGTTACACTTAACGAAGATGGGTCGATCTATCGTGGGGCCTATGTTGCAGTCTTCGATCTGGTGATCGATGAGGTCACGAGTGTTCAGATTGATCTCACGTCGAATGAAATTGACACCTACCTGACGGTCGAGGACCCGTCCGGCGTTGAACTCTCGGACGATGACGGCGGCGACGGAACTGACTCGCGCCTGCTGATCCCGAACGCCTTTCCCGGCGTCTACAGGATCTATGCGGGCTCCTACGGAGGGAATTCTACGGGTCCGGTTTCCGTCGACGTTTTTGAGTACGTTAGCGGTCCGCGCGCGCTCGACGCCCCAGCCATCGGTCTGGCATTGGATCGGCCCCTTTCAGGAGAAATCGACGCCTCGAGCCCGGTCTACAACGGACAGCTCGCGGAGGTTTACGAGTTCGAACTCTCGAGCCGGATGAGCATCGCGGTTGCCATGATCTCGGATGACTTCGACACCTACCTCTACGTTGAAGGTCCGGCCGGCACAACAACCAGCGACGATGACGGTGGAGAGTTCACCAATTCGCGATGGGTGCTTGAAAATGCAAACCCCGGTGTCTATCGGATCTATGCAACAAGCTTTGGTGGGAAGGCCCAGGGGCGCTTCGAACTGACGGTTGAGGAGGAGCTGTAGTAGATCACAGCTCGCTCTAGGGTTACCGAGTGGTTCCGAGTCGCTTGATTGCCATCCAAGCCATGAGGCCGGGAGCTATCTCGAGTGCCGTCTCATCTATGTCAAAGCGCGGGGTATGGACCGGGTGTACGATACCCTGCGCATCGTTTCGCACGCCAAGGTTGTAGAAGCTGCTCGGCCGTTCTCGTCCGTAGTAGGCGAAGTCCTCCGCCCACATGACGAGCGGTAGGTCGACCACCTTATCCTCGCCCAGGTACTCCACCGCCGCGGCTCTGGCAATCTCGGTTTCTGCGGCATCGTTCGAGAGCGATGGGTAGCCGCGGACGATCCGAACATCGACCGTCCCTCCAAGGCCCTCAACGACGCTCGTCGCCACCCGCTCGACTCGGGCCAGCGCCTCTTCTCGCCACTCATCGTCGACCGCGCGAAGTGTCCCGGCGATCTCAACCTCGTCCGGAATCACGTTCATTGAGCCCTCTGCGATGAACCGCCCAAAGGTGAGGACCGTCGCCGTCGTGGGGTCTGCGTTGCGGCTCACGATCTGTTGGAGAGCAACGATCATGGCCGACGCGGTCGCGACCGGGTCGCTTCCCTGGTGCGGCTTTGCCGCGTGGCCGCCGCGACCCCGGACCGTCAGGTAGATCTCATCTGCGCTTGCCATGAAGAGCCCCGGGCGGAATCCAACCGATCCGACTGGAATCTCGGTGTTCACGTGCTGGCCAAAGACGGCATCTACCTGTGGCCGGTCGAGCGCACCCTCTTTGATCATCGCCGCGGCTCCCCCTGGGGAGCGCTCCTCGGCCGGCTGAAAGAGGAGACGGACCGAGCCCGGCAGTGAGTCGCGGATCTCGTGCAAGATGCGGGCAGTCGCAAGCAGGCTTGCCGTGTGGGCATCGTGGCCGCAGGCGTGCATTACACCTGGATTGGTTGAGCAGTATTCCACTGCGTT
>JANQQY010000638.1 GCA_028284845.1 Spirochaetales bacterium | reverse complement strand
CGACCGCCCGTGCAACCACGGCGTGATCGCGAACTTGAGGGACCATCAGCGCGCCAATTCCCCGTAGTTTCGCCCCGGCAAAGAGGCCTGTTGTAACGTACATGGGATGTACGCTGCTGAATCGAACCTTGCTGCCTGCATTTCTCGCTTCGTGCCTCATTGATTCGGTGAATCCAAACACCGACCACTTGCTCGCTACATATGTCGCCATGCCCGGTACGCCCAGGAGACCGGCCGCACTGGAGATGTTGACGATGTGCCCGGCATCCCGCTCGTACATGCCGGGAAGAACCGCGCGTGTCACGGTGATGACCGCCGTGGCGTTGACATCCATTTGGAAACGCCACCGGTCGTTCGTCTGGTCGAGCAGATTGCCGGGGACGTAGACGCCGGCATTGTTGACCAGAATCCGCGCCGGACCAAGCTCATGGGTGGTGCGCTCAAGCGCATCCATGACAGAGCGGTCGTCTGTGACATCGACCGCCAGGCCAATCGCGCGCGTATCATTCTCGCTCCTTTCCAGGAGTTCCGTTGCGGTCTTCTGGGCCTCACTGCCGTTGATGTCCCAGATCGCGACCGATGAGCCGTGGGCAAGGAGCAGTTCCACGATCGACTTTCCAATTCCCTGTGCCCCACCGGTGACGACCGACACACACCCGCGGAGCCTCAACCGTTGCATCGTCCCAGTGTAGCGTTCTCTTCCACAATCGGATACCGGGAATCGACGGGTAGGAAATGAGTGTGTACTCTGAGGCATGTCCCCGACTGGACGCCTTGAGCTCAGATCATCGCCTCAAGAGCCACGCGATCAGCTTTCGGTCTTCCTGAATCGCCTCGTATTTATCGTGAACCGGTGCGGTCATCAGAGGGACGATCCAAATGCCGAGGCAGACCTTCGAGTCATTGGAGACTTTGAACTCATCTGGTTCCGCGCGGGGGTCGGTCGTGTCACCATGGGTGAGACCGTCTACGAGTGCAGGCGCGGAAGCCTTCTTCTTATTCCGCCGTTTCGCGCTCACGAGATTCGGACCTCTCCCACAGATCCTCATGAGAACTACTGGATCCATTTCGACGTCGAGCCGTTCTACGAGCGCGAACGCTTTGCCCAGCTCTTCTCATCGCTCGAGCCGCAAACCAATCCAGCGCACGGCGACCCTCGGCATTCGTTGCTTCTCTTGCTCGGCGAGGCCGTGGATGGGCGGACGCGACCCGGCTCCTTTGCCGTTATCGCCGGATTGCTGCGTGCTCTCTCTGCGCAGCTCTTCGCTGATGCCCCAACCGCGGATGCAACGACGCTTAAGGTGGCTACGGCCGACACGCGATCGATACTCGAACGCGCCATCGTCTACGCGCGAGACCACATGGCAGAGGAGCTCACGATCGAACGCCTCGTTGAGGTGGCAGGGTGCAGCCGGAGCCGACTCTTTTCGATCTTCGCCGACCACTTTGCTCGCCCGCCCATGGCGGTCATACGCTGGATGCGGGTCCGGCAGGCCGAGCAGCTCCTCAGGAGCACCTCCCTCTCCGTCAAGGAGATCAGCTCCATGGTGGGCGTGGCGTCTCAGTTTCATCTCTCCCGTATGGTGAAAGAGCAGTACGGTCTCTCGCCCCGCGAGCTACGGAGCTCCCCGTATGCAGTCTGGACTTCCTGATATGTTTTCCGGCCGCGGGACTCGTATGATGGTGGCGGAGGAAACATGCCAACTGGAGTAACCGATCTCGATATCTACCTCTTTGACTTACGCGGATACTTGGTCCTCAAAAACGCCGTGGCGCCGGAAACCGTCCGCGAGATGAATCGGATTCTGGACGAGATGCCCTCAATGAACCCCGGTGATTGGTACGGTTACGTTCAGCGTGAGGATTTCGAGGCGAGCCGCGGAATCGCCTATCAACAGATCTACGAGGCGGGAGCACCATTCGAAGAGATCATCGACAACCCCGCCTGGATCGAGAAAGTGAAGACGTTTGTAGGTGGCGAGGGAACATTCGATCATAACAACGGTGAACTCTTCATTGATGAGAACTTTGCCTCAATTCGGGGACCGGGCGGCGCGATTGGACTGCACTCGGGCGGACATCAGGGAGTGAAGCGAACACAGTATCGCCACCATAACGGACACTTCATGTGTGGCCAGATCAACATCCTCTTTGCGCTGAACGACATTGGTCCCGGTGACGGCGCCACGATGGTCATTCCCGGCAGCCACAAGGCCAATTTTGTTCATCCGCAGTTCGCAACCCAACACATTGGCGAAGGCGCGAGTGTCGATGGCGTTGAGGGTGCGATCGAGGTTCACCTCGATGCCGGGGACGCCATTCTTTTTGTGGATGCGATCAGTCATGGTTCCGCGATGAGGGTGAACGAGGGCGAGCGACGGATCGCCGTCTATCGATACGGCCCCGCCTGGGGAACCTTCCGGTTTGGGTATTGGCCCTCGGCCCAACTGCTCGATCGCTTGACTCCGCGGAGACGAAAGATCGTGCTGCCCACTGAGCCGTGGGCCCGCGAACCACAGGTCCAGGTGTAGCGGTGGACCTCGAGCTGAAACCGGATTTTGACGAGTCGTATGCCCGGTACGAGGCGTTCTGGAACAGAAGTGTCTTGGATCGGCCGCCGGTATGCATCACGCTCCCGATCACCCGTGAGTCTGTCCCGCGTCCCCAAACCGCGCTTGGGACTCGGGTCGCTTCGGACGAGATCGAGCAGCACGCAATGGAGAGCCTGCCTCCGGCGCTCACCAAGAAATACCAGGATCATCGTAGCCGATGGCTCGACCTCCCGGGCCGCGTTGAGCGCGAAGTATGGCGCCTCGAGCATACCCATTTTCTTGGCGACGCCCTTCCGGTGGCATGGCCGAACATGGGGCCGGAGATCTTCTCCGCCTGGTGCGGTGCCGGGTACGAGTTTGGGGAAACCACCACCTGGTCGCTCCCAGTGGTAGATGATTGGGAGAGAGATGGGCCGAGGTGCCGCTTTGACGAGAGCCATCCGCTCTTCCTGGCAACGATCGAGTTGACCGATCTCTTGATCGAGGCTGGACGCGGGAGGTTTATCGTCGGGTTGACCGATTTTCACGCTGGCGGTGATCATCTCGCGGCGCTTCGCGACCCTGAGCAACTCGCGATCGACCTCATCGATCAACCGGAGGCAATCAAGCCGATGCTCGACGCCGCCGCGACCGACTACTTCCGCGCCTACGATCTTTTCTACGATCGACTCCGCGCGGCGTGCATGCCGGCGACCTCATGGCTCCCGCTTGTTCACTTTGGACGGTACTACATACCGAGCAATGACTTCTCCGCGATGATCAGCCCGGCTATGTTCGAAGAGTTCTTTCTTCCCGGCATCGCTGAGGAGTGTGCATTTTTCGATCGGAGCATCTATCATCTCGACGGTCCCGATGCGCTTCGCCATCTCGATCTCATTCTTGAGATTTCCGACCTTGATGCGATCCAATTTGTCCCTGGTGCCGGAAATGAGGAGATGGAGCGATGGATCCCGATCTATCAGAAGATTCAGCAGGCGGGAAAGGCTCAGATGATTCTCGATGTCCGCCTAAGCAACCTTGATCTTCTCTTTGAGAACCTGAGTCCGGCCGGGATCTATGTTGGATCGGTTGGGGAGGTGAACGATCAGGAGACAGCGGACGCCGTGCTTCGGCGGTTTGCGGAGTGGCGGTAGGGCGCACGGGGATTGCTCCCCCTAGGGCTACCGAACCATGGGCGGGAGGCCGCATGCCTCTTCCGAGAGGGTCCAGATTCGCTCACCCAGCGCTGCGTTCCTGGCGTGCCTTGCCGGAGTCTCTTCGTTGGTCAGATTGAAGTAGAGCCCCGTCGTCTCGCTTAGTTCCTTCGCCGCCGCGAGGTAGTGAAGTGCGTCTGAGGCGATCGAGGTCTCCTTCAGAAAGAGCGCGACGAAGGTCTTGCTGTAGAGCCGGTAGAAGAAACCGTTGTTCATTCCTATCTGCGATCTGACCGCGCCCGGATGCATCGCATTCACAGTCACGCCGCTCGCCTGTAGTGCGTCCGCGAGGATGGGAAGGATCAGAAGCTGCGCCGTCTTGGACGCACCGTACCCTCGGATTCCCTTGTACCGCCGGCGATCCCACCGGAGGTCGTCCGGATCGAGCGCACCAAAGCGGTGGCCTTGAGAGTTCACAAAGATGATTCGAGCCGGTGCGGATTCGATGAGTCGTGGAACCAAGAGCCGTGTGAGCAGGAAGGCGGCCAGGTGATTCACTCCATAGACCAGCTCGTGTCCATCTTCAGTGAGTTGGCGGGTGGTGCTGTGGAGCCCGGCGTTGCTCACCAGCACATCGATCGGCCTGCCGCTTTCGATGATCTGCGAGGCGGCGCGTCGAACCTCATCGAGTCGAGAGAGATCGGCGAGTACGGTCGTGGGGCGGCCGCCGGCGCCTGCGGAGAGCTCGTCTGCAACGCGGGCAGACTTCTCCGGGTTTCGGCAGACGAGCGTGAGTTCCGCGCCCTCGTGAGCGAAGCGTCGCGCCGTTTCCAGCCCAATCCCTGCTGTTGCGCCGGTGATGACCACATGGCGTCCGTCCAGGCGTTCGGATGTGGTTCGCTGTGGCTTCCGGGCGTTCTGAAGAAACTCGATCTGCTCCGGTAGCTTCATCGATTACCCAAAGAGTCGTTTCACAAACCGACGATAGATCCGTCGCCATCCGGGAATCCCGTTGAAGATGTCGCCCCACAGATCGTAGTAGTCTCGCTGACGAGCGATCCTGCCCTCTTCATCGATCGTCAGACGAGTGCAGCCAAACACCGGCGTCGACGGCGTCTTCCTGAAGATCATCTGCATCTTCCAATCGAAGAAGATTTCCGTCTCGTTGGCACTCACCGACAGGATGTCCATGTTGAGCTGCTCACATCGATCCGTGAGCCGCCGGCACATTTTGGTGAACTCCTTTTTTCCTTCAATTCGCTGGATGGTGTCCTGAAAGACCATCGACTCTTTGTAATACGGAAGGATGTGCGACCAATCGGGCTTCCCTTCACGGTTATAGGTCTTCGACCAGATCTCTCGAACCGTTTCCGGCGTCAGACGAACGAGCGGTGCCGATTCGTCCCACGTGCGCGCGTCATCCTGTAGTTGGTTTGTCTCCACGATTCCGGAAGTGTACACCACAAACGGGAGCCGGCGAATAAGGGCGCAACCCTCGGACGACTGCCCCACTTCGCGGCCTGTGCAGGCGCGGCTAGTCGTCTACCTCACAACGACCGAGATCCCCTCGGGAGTCGTAAATGAACCGCTCTTGAGTGTGGCGTCCGCCGACGGGGAGAGTTCCATGCTCTCCAGTCCAGGGGCGCCCGACTGTCGTGAGGTCCAGGGCGAGAATCGGTTGACGCCGATGTGGTGGTGGTAGCCGCCGGCAGAGAGGAAGCCCGCGACGTTCTCGTAGCGTGTCGTCACAGACAACCCAACCGTCTTGGTCCAGAACTCCTCCGCCGCTTCGACGTTGAGCGACCTCAAGTGGACGTGCCCGATGGTTACCGCCGTTGGCACCGAGAGAGCGGGAGGGAGGCTCGACGCGCTCTCTACGATCGTATGCCACGGAGGGTTCGGGCCGACAAACGGCTCCTTTGGCGCATGTGCTCTGGTCGCCTCGATCGCCTCCGACCCTGCCTGCTCGATCAAGTCCTGGAGATTGAGCGGCCGAGTCCCCATCTGGAGCGAGTCATCATTGAACTCCCACGAATCTTCAGGGCGGTCTACATAGATCTCAACGCCGTTTCCCTCTGGGTCTGCCAGGTAGATTGCCTCGCTGACGTCGTGATCGCTTGCGCCCTGCACCGGAATGCCGAGTGCAGTCAGACGGAGTGCGGCGGTCGCGAGCGACGCGCGGTCGGAGAAGAGGAAGGCGGTGTGAAAGAGCCCTGCGCCCCGTGGATCCGGCTCGCCTGCGGTAGCCTGAAACTCAAGCGTGTGATCGACACCTAAGGCGGCGGCGTAGAATGCCCGCATGAGGTCAGGGTCATTCGCCAGATAGCCAAGACGTGTGAAGGAGAGGGCTTCGTGCGTTGCGCTCATTCTTTGTCCTCCACGCGTCCTATCCAGGATACGCCTTCCGGGAGTTCCACCGTGTAGACGCTGCCGTAACCGCTGGCTTCCGCCATCGCTGCCCCTTGATCTCCCGGCCGGTCGATCGTTCCATTCCGCACTCTGTCACGGTGGGTGCACTCCGTCTACGGGCCGGTGGGACGAACTCCGATTGACACGCAGCGCGTCTATGGTGAGCCTCGTCACATGAGTCGTGAACAATGGATCTTCTACCTCGATCGTCTTGCACGTCCGCTCCTTGAGTCCGCCGCGCGAGGAGAGCTTGAGAGCGCGCTTGCCGCCGAACACCATCCGCAATGCGATTCCGCCCGTCTCCGGACGGCGCCGCTTGAGGCGATGGGAAGGCTCCTCTCCGGGATCAGCCCCTGGCTCGCCCTTGATTCCCTCTCCGGAAGCGAGGAAGCGTTGCGACAGGAACTCGCAGACCTCTCGGTTAGAGCCCTCGAGATCCAGGTCGATCCGACGCATCGTGCCTACCTTCGTTTCAAGGGAGAGGAGCATCAGACGCTGGTAGACGCCGCCTTCCTGGCCCAAGGGCTCTTGCGTGGGATGGGCGCTCTCTGGGAACCCCTTTCTGACACGGCGAAGGCACAGATGGTTCAGGGCATGATCGATCTCCGGAACCGGAAACCGGGATTCAACAACTGGTTGCTTTTTGGAGCGATGACGGAGGCGTTGCTGCACGCGGTTGGCTCGCAGCCGGACCTCATGCGGATCGACTATGCGATACGGCAGCACGAGCAGTGGTATGTGGGCGACGGTACCTACGCCGACGGACCCGAGTTTCATTTCGACTACTACAACAGCTACGTCATCCACCCGATGCTCACCGATGTCCTTCTCACGATGCGCGGCGTCGATCGGGCCTGGGATTCGTTTTGGG
>JANQQY010000344.1 GCA_028284845.1 Spirochaetales bacterium | reverse complement strand
TTCTCGCGATAGGCCCGGCCGATCGCGGCCGCCGTGCCGATCGTTGTCTTGAGCTTGACCTTCCGTCCGTTCGAATCGATGAATCCGGCATTGAATTTGTGCTCGTACTCCTTGGCCAGGACACAGCGACGGTCCCCACCCGGGCAAAGGCGTGTGCGGTTGTCGGCCAGCTTCACCGCGGAAGTGCATCGGGAACTCGAGGACTTGGCCTGGCACGAGGGTCTCTCCGTTTCGCAGTTGCTCAACCCGATAGTGCAAGACTGTCTCGACGATATTCGACGCGACCATCCAAGGCACCTGGCGCTGATTTGAGGTCTTCGATTGGGGAGACAGTCGACCCTGTATCTTCGGTATCTGTTTCGCAAGCGGCAATAGGCTCCATCACCGACCTTTCATCGTCAGCGCGAGAGCGAACGGGTGATGCTAAGTGGATCGCTAGAAGTCAGCTGCATATAGAAACGTAAGCACGCCGAACCGTCCCAACGGAATCGCTTCCTCGAGCATGATCGCATCGCGTTCGCTGCCGCGAGCCACATAGGGGAACCAGGTAGATGCCGTTGACCCGCGGGAGAAGAAGCCGCTATCGGGCAATGCCGCTTCGGAGAAGGCCTCTTCAGTTGCTGAATCGGGCGGCAACTTGGACCGATTCTCGATCGTTTTCCGAATCCCTGACTCGCGAACGGAATGCGAGAACCACTTCCAACCGAATCCGTTCGTATCCCACTTGATCACGGTACACGGAAAGATGTCCGCCCGTACGTATCGAATTGCCGTTGCCGTCATAGACATTCCGTTCTTCGAGGCGATCGATCGGATTCCTGCGAGTCCCTTCGGTTCGCGCGTCCCGTCGCGTAGGAGTCGCGACTCCGGGAGGAGGAGGTGTGAGGCGAACTGGTCCGCTTCTCGTTCGATCAGCAGACGGGATTCGTAGTTGCATCGGGACGGGTGCCGAAGCCCCCCTGCAAGCAGCGCATTTCGGTGCTCATCGATAAAGTAGTGACCGAGCTCGTGGCCAAGCGTGAATCGTGCGCGGGGAGAGTCTGACCTTTCAAGTCGAACCAGATTCCCATACACGTGAAAATCTCCGGATTCACACTCGAGCATTCCGTCGAAGTAGTCGCCGTAGAACCCAAAGCTGTGCGAGATGCCTTTGGCGTCCAGTATGGCCACAGGATCGATGGCATCATCTGGGAAGTACTCGTTGGCGATGTGCTCAGCGAGCTCTGAAATCTCCTGCTCCCGGGCGGAGCTTATCCACTTCTTAGTCACGATCGGACCGAGCCCGCTTCCTATCGGCTCGCATCCTTTCTTCCACGTCCTCTGAGATCGCAGACTCTTCGTCTCCTTCACGAGCAGCTCGCGCAAGTGATTCGTCAAGTTCGTAAGAACGCCTCGGCGATTCCGCCGCTGGTCTAGCGCGTCTTCTCCGCGATGAGTCGAGGGCTGCAAACGGATCGGAGAGCTCATCCGGAAGCGTGTCGACCTCGGGCCCGCCCCGGCGCTCCTCTTCTTCCACGTCGTGTTCTGACGTGGGAAGGAGCCAACCTGCGGTCCGCACAGCTCGAAGGAGGCTGCGCTCAAAGGCGTTTTCATTGTCGTCACTCGTCTTGTTCTTTTTGGCCACGGCTTGGTCCCCCAGGTTTAGTGGGTCAGCATTGTCTTGAGTTTCTTGAAGAGACGACTGCGCTGCTGGCGAATCGCTTCGGGCGTAGAGTTCCACCTGTCAGCTAGAGCGTGCGATGCGTCATCGGGAAGACGCTGATGCTCTTCGCCCGGCTTGTAGAACTCAGCCCAGGTCCAGAGGATGTCTTGATCTTTCTCGGAGAGCTCTTCGATCGCATCGCGAAGTATCCGAGCATGTGGTTCATCTGACAGATCCTCCGGTTCCGGCGGATCGAAGCCCTCCAGTTCCTCTATCGACACGGTCGGTTCGCCGCCAGGGGCTACGCCGCTTCGAATCGCGTCCTGGTG
>JANQQY010000307.1 GCA_028284845.1 Spirochaetales bacterium | reverse complement strand
TCTCGAGCCGTGCCCGCTCTTCGACCGACATTTCGACCTCGGTGCCCTCTTCTTCGGCGCTCCGCAGGGCTGCCTCGCGCATCGCCTGATGCTGCCGCGCCAGTTCCTCCTCGCGGAGTCTGCGTCGTCGCTCGACCTCTCGACTGATAAGCCGGAAGGCGATAAAGGCCACCAGCAGAACCGCAACGCCGATCAGACTGTAGAGCACAACCTGTTGCACCTGCCGCTGTCTGCGCGCCTCTGCGTCCTCTTCCAGATGCTCGGCGCTTCGGTCGAATGGAACGTGCTCCACGATGACCGAGTCGCCGCGTGCCGGATCAAAGCCAATGGCTGCCTCGACAATTCCGGTGACGGAGGCGAGAACGGCCGGCGTCGGAGCGACGTAGGTTCGCTGTATCGATCCATCCGGATTGATGATCAGCTGCCCGTCCTCATCATACTCCCTCCGCCAGATGCCGTCGATTGCAACGCCAATCGTCCGTCGTCCAAGCTCCGGGCTTCGAACCTCCTGGATCTCTCGGGTCGAGAGCTGGTTGTTCTGAGTTCGGGTCGTGTTGCTCCACGTCCCGACGGTATCCTGCAGATCTTGGTAGGCGGGAGGCGTCTGCCCTTCTTGACCGGGAGGCCCCTCGGGATTGAAGCCGGTGCCACGGAACTGCTCATCTGTACTCTCGACGCTCAATGGAACAAAGAGCTCGAGCTGTGAGTCATCAAATGGTGTGAGCGGATTGTCCTCGCGAATAACGATCGGTCGAACCTCGCTCGTCGAGACCTCCTGATAGCTCATGTCGACCTCAACCTCAAGGCGGGGAATCCTCACCCGGTCCGAGGTGAGAATGCCGGCAAGGCCGTCGAGCACTTCAGCACGGATTCGGCGCTCTTCGTCCGACTTGAGTTCGAGCTCCTGACGAGTCTGCTGAATCCGATCGAAGGCGGTGAGATTCTCGAAGTCGTTGAGTACGACACCGCTCGTATCGGTGATCGTGATGTTCTCAGGTAGGAGTCCCTCGAGCGCAAACTGAACGAGCTTCTCTATGCCCTCAATCTTGTGCCGGTTCTCACGCATGTCGCTCCCCGGCTTTGGCGTCAGAATGATGCTCGCCGTAATGGGGTTCTGCTCCTCCAGGAAGAGTCGGTCTTCGGGGAATGCGATGGTTACGCTCGCGCTGTCGACATCATCCAAGGACTCGATGTGCATCTCGAGCTGACGAGTGAGTGAGCGTTGCAGGTTCACATTTCGTTCGAAGTCGGTCTGGGTCCAGCGCTCGACGTCAAAGAGGTCCCATGGATCGACATCCGCCGGTACGAGATCTTCGCGGATCAAGATCGCCTTCGCGCGACTCGCAGTGGCCTCGTCATCAACCACGATGCGATTATCGGCGGTGATGGTGTACGCGATGTTCTCCTCGTCGAGCCGAAGCGCGATTCGATCGCGGGCGAGTGGATCGGTGACCGGAATACCCAGAACGTCCGCGCGGGACGGTGAGGCGCTAACGGTGACAAGCAAGATAAAGCCGACGATGACAACGCCGACCACGGAAAGCAGGATGATCCTCTGAACCGGCGTCCACCGAGTCCAGAGCTCACGGACCTGCCCCATGAGTCTTCTAAACCATTCCATGTCCCCTCCCAAGGACCCTGGGTCCGACTGCTAACGGTCAGTCAGCCCAAGTCTACCTCACATTCTGTATCTCGCGATAGGCCTGAATGACTCTATCAACAACACTCTTGGTGATACTCAGACTGAGCTGAGCCTTCGCAGCGGCGATCGAAACATCGTGCGTATCCACGCTCTCCGGATTGATGACCGCCTGAACGGCAAGAGCATCCGCTGTTTGCTGCTGCTCATTTACGGTATTAAGACTATCCAGCAAGAGGTTTCCAAACTCACCAACAGGCACTGTGCTTCCCTGACTTGCATTTGTGTTACTCAGGCGGCCGGTCAAGTGACGCGGATCCGAACGGAGCATCGAAATGTCGTGACCGGAAACCTGATTTGCGTTCAGATACATCACTCCCTCCCCTATCTACCGATGTTCACAGCTTGCTGAAACATCGTCTTCGCGCCTTCAACCACGGCGATATTCGCCTCGTAGCTGCGTGCAGCTGAAATCATATCCACCATTTCATTTACGATATTCACATTCGGCATCTCAACATAACCCGCACGTGGACCACTCTTAATCGCATCCGGATGCTCGGGATCCCAGACAAGCCGGGGGTCCGAATCCATGTCTTCCTGAATCTCAACGATTCGAACGCCCTGCCCAACGCCGTTGTCCAGCGGCCCCGGTGTGAACGGGTTGCGCCAATAGGGCTCGTCAACGCGCGGACGCAGAATCACCCGGCTCCGTCGAAACGGACCACCCTCAGGCGTTCGGGTGGTCGTGGCGTTGGCGATGTTGTTGGAGATGACGTCCTGACGCATTCGCTGTGCGGTCAGACCACTCGAGGCGGTGTTGATGCTCGTAAACATTCCCATCGCCTACCCCCTCACCACGAGATTGACTCGTTGGAACTGCTGATTCACCGCGTTGGTCATCAAGGAGTAGAGGAGCTGATTGTTGAGAAAGTTCATGCTCTCAACCTCAATGTCCACATTGTTTCCGTTGTTGTCGGCCGTCGTCAGATAGTCGAGCCGACGCTGCGGCCGAACAGATCGATAGTCCACAGGCCGATCGAATGCAATGTGTCGCTCATTCGTCATGGCCGCCTGAAGACGGGGCCTCGCGTTCTCACTTTCAAGCGCGGCCCGAAGCTGGCTTTCGAAGTTGATCGTGCTGCGCTTGAAGTTCGGCGTGTCTGCGTTGGCAATATTGTTCGCGATGACATCTTGGCGAAGGACTGAAACGTCCATGCTTCGCTGGAGGACGTCGAGTGTCTTGCCAAAGCTATTGTTCAAAAACATGCTCTACCCTCCCTTAAAGCATCGGCGTCAGAAAAAAAGGCTTAACGGTTATCGCCTTCCTTCCGAACGTGGCGATCGAGCCACGCTCGACCGTCAAAGTGATGTGGTGCAGAAACCGGCAAAGCCGGTTTGCTACTCACATTCTGTGATTCCGTAAACGGAATCACAGAATGTAGCGAGACAGGTCCTGGTCCTCCACGACATCCGTGAGTCGGTCTCTCACGTAGTCCGGTGTGATGGGGATTGTCTGTCCCGCGAGTTCCGTCGCCTCGAAGCTCACCTCCTCCAGGAGCAACTCGAGTATGGTATGCAGCCTTCGCGCCCCGATGTTCTCGGTCCGTGAATTCACGTCTGCTGCTATGCTGCTCAGTTCCTTGATCGCGTCCTCGGAGAAGTCAAGCGTAACGCCCTCTGTGGCGAGCAGTTCCTTGTACTGACGGATGAGCGCATTCTGAGGTTGCGTGAGGATCATCTGGAACTCGTCTGCGCCAAGCGCCTCGAGTTCTACGCGAAGTGGGAAGCGGCCCTGAAGCTCAGGAATCAGATCGCTCGGTTTGCTCATGTGGAACGCACCGGCGGCAATAAAGAGAATGTGCGAGGTGTCGACCGACCCGAACTTCGTGTTCACCCGGCTGCCCTCGACAATCGGTAGGATGTCGCGCTGGACGCCCTCGCGACTGACGTCGACGCCGCCTCGACCTTCTTTCGCGGCAATCTTATCGATCTCGTCGATAAAGATGATTCCGCTCTGTTCGGCGCGCTCTCTTGCGATCTCATTGACGCGATCTTGATCAACGAGTTTCTCCATCTCTTCCTGGAGGATCACCTGCCGAGCATTTTTGACGGTCGTTCGCTTTCGTTTCTTTCGCCCGCCAAGGATGTTACCCAGGTTTCCTATGTTGAGATCCATCTCCTCGAAGTTGCTTCCGGAGAAGATCTCGATCGCGGGGAACTGACTCTTGCTCACCTGAATCTCGACTTCCTTGTCGTCGAGTTGGCCGTCGCGAAGGCGCTGCCGAAACTTCTCACGTGTGGAGTCCGATGAGGCTGCGGGATCCCGGGTGGGTTCCGC
>JANQQY010000306.1 GCA_028284845.1 Spirochaetales bacterium | reverse complement strand
TGGCCGCCATGAACCACGAAGAAATCGTGCAGAGCGACCTCGTGATAGCCGAGGGGTTCCTCAACGCTCTGGCGTCGGGTGGCATTCCGCGAAACCTGTCACAAAGGTGATCAACGTATTGTATCCGCGCACCGCGGTTTTCGGCGGAATGCCACCCGACGCCAGAGCGTTGAGGAACCCCTCGGCTATCACGAGGTCGCTCTGCACGATTTCTTCGTGGTTCATGGCGGCCATAAAAACGGCTGGATGCCTATGGGCCACTTCCCGATAGGAGCGGCAGAGCGACACCACCCGCTCGGTCCACGACCCGGTCGCTTCAGCTTCACACCCTGACAACACGGCGTCAATCACAGCGTGGAGGAGCGCTGTCTTGTCCTCGAAGTAGTGGTAGAGCGCCATCGGTCTCACGTCGAGCTCCGTGGCGAGGCGGCGCATTGTGAGACTTCCCATCCCGGCACGGTCGGCAAGATCGATCGCCGCGTTGACGATCTGCTCCTTATTGAGTTGTGGCTTTCCTTTGATTCGAGGCATAGCGTCCTCTTTACTTATGATACAACGTACAATAAATTATCGTACGTTGTATCATAATAACATGGCCGTTTTTGTCATGGAAGAGTGAACGGAGTAAGGAGCAACAGGTAATGAAGCGTGGTGTAAAACTACTTCTCGATATTCTCATGGGGAGCGTGATTCCTATTCTCGCGTTGCAACACCTTAGCGCCCGACTGGGGACAGAGGTTGCTTACGTCGTCGCGGCCCTCGTGCCTGTCGTCTGGGTTTTTATCGATCTCCTTTTTCTCACCAGGCGCTTCAACGTCATAACCAGCTACGTTGGAGCCTCTGCTATCGTAAGCGGTTTTTTGGCTTTCTGGTTTGTCGACGGCGTTCAGTTTGCTTTGAAGGATACGATTGGTCTGCTTGTGACGACCGTGGTGTTTGGCGGTTCGCTCATTCTTGGCAAACCGATTGTGCGATTCTTCTTTGTCCAGGGAATGCAACCCGGTTCCTCCGAGCAGGAGCGACAGCTTGACGCGCTTTTTGAGGAGCCACGAGTATCCCGGGCACTCCTTGGTGGAACAATGCTTCTTCTTGCGATCAACATCGTCTCCGGCGTCGCTAACTTCGTCCTCAACCTCAACATCGTGATTGCTGACTTTGGAACGTTGCTCTTCAACCAGCAGGTCGCACGCGTCAATGCGATTACACGAGTCGCTTTGAGCGTTCCAGGGATCGCCGGCCTGACGTTCGCGATGGCGTTTGCACGACGTGCGATGTACCGTGCGTTGCCCGACGATGACGGCGGCGAAATCGATTTCTGGGATCTCCTGCGACAGAGAGAGGCAGAGCGTAGCGGCGACTCTCAAGACACAGACCCGATCGATCACAAGAGTAGTCTCCGCTCGCAGTTCCACGGAAGCGTGCTGATCGTTGGAGCCGGCGCAGCCGGTCTTACCGCCGGTCATCTGTTACGACAGCAAAACGTACCGTTTCAGATTCTCGAGGCGAGCTCTCACTACGGTGGGAGAATGAAAAAGATCGATACGTTCACCGATTTCCCTCTGTCGGTCGGCGCCGAGTGGGTTACCGCCGGAGCCGGCATCTTTGGCAAGATCGTCAATGATCGGTCCATCGCGGTCGACGTGGAGACGATTGGCTACAAAGCGGATGAACCGATCGGCGTATGGAAAAACGGCATCCTGACGGTTAGCGAGTTGGGCGCCTTTGAAGACCGCAAGTTTGTTCGGGGAACGTGGTTCGACTTCTTTGAGAAGTACATAGTTCCTTCGGTTTCAAGCCAGATTCTCTACGAATCGGCTGTACGTGCGATCGACTTTGGCGGCGACACGGTGGTCGTGACCACGGGGAGCGCCGAGTACCGAGCGGAGCGCGTGATTGTCACCGTCCCGCTTCCCATGATCCAGCGTGACGCCATCGCGTTCACTCCGGCGCTGCCCGCTCCAAAGGCTCGGGCGATTGAGAAAGCAGTCGTCTGGGACGGAATCAAGGTCGTGTTGGAGTTCTCCGAGCAGTTCTACCCAGCGTACGTCGATGTCGACATCAAGCCGAAGCGGGCGGGGCATGTTACCTACTTTGATGCTGCGTATGGTCAGAAGAGCGAGAAGAACATAGTGGGCATGATCGCAGTTGGTGAGCCGGCCCGCTCGTACCTCTCCTTGCAGGAAGACGAGTTGAAGAACAGGGTAGTGGGGGAGCTGGACGAGATGTTTGCCGGCAAGGCCTCATCGACCTACATCAACCATGTGGTCCAAGAGTGGTCGAACGAACCCTACACCCGCGGAGCATACCTCCGTGACGACGAACCGTGGAGAAGGGTGCGAAAGCTGTCGGAATCGATTGGGGAGAAGGTTTACTTTGCCGGCGACGCCTACACCTCCGGAGAAGATTGGGGCGCGGTTCATACGGCGGCGCTTTCGGCAAGGAGGGCGGTGAGAAGCATTGTGCGATGAACGTAGCCGTGAGCCATTGTCACGGCATCTGCGCGAAATCTTCACTTTTCCGACATCAGCGATGCCTTTGTTGACCGAATCAATCAGGTCACGGACCTTCTGCGCAGAGAACGGAGGTTCGTATGAAGAACGTCACAGGCATACATCACATCACCGCGATCGCTGGTGATCCGCAGGAGAATCTTGATTTCTACGTTGGCGTCCTTGGCCTTCGAATGGTCAAGAAATCTATCAACCAGGATGTGCCGGACACCTATCATCTCTTTTTTGCAGATGGTGAAGGGCATCCGGGTACCGATCTCACCTTCTTTCCGTGGCCAAGCATGGGGCCGGGTTCGCGTGGGGCCGGTGTCTGGGGTGAGGTCGCCTTCACAGTGCCGGATGGATCGCTCGACTTCTGGGAGTCTCGACTCGAAGAGCACGGAGTTCAGTTCTCACCACGTGAAACACGGTTCGGGGAGGCCGTGCTTCCGTTCGAGGACCCGCACGGAATGGCACTGGCGTTGGTGGAGACGACCGTCTACGAGGGGCAGGGCTTCACGCCGTGGTTGGAGTCCGGCGTGCCCGCCGAGTTCCAGATTCAGAACCTGAGCAGTGTGCGGATCGTCGTTCGGGATCCGGCTCCAACGGCCGCCTTTCTTGCGAATGCCTACGGGTTTGAGGAGAGCTCACGTGAGGGTGAGTGGCGCCGGTTCACGGTTGGCGAGGGCGCGGGCGGTCAGCGGGTTGATCTCCGCGTAGACCCTGAGGTGACCAACGGCAAATGGGGCGTGGGTTCTGTGCATCATGTCGCATTCAGGGTTGATGACGAGCCGCATGAGCTTGAGGTGCGCGAGCAGATACTCACCTCCGGTGGCCACCCCACGCAGATCATCGACCGCTTCTGGTTCAAGTCGGTCTACACCCGTGAGCCGTCCGGCGCATTGGTCGAGATTGCAACTGATGGGCCGGGATTTGCGGTAGACGAGGATGCGGCGCACTTGGGTGAGACGCTTGTCCTGCCGCCCTGGTATGAGGGTCAGCGAGAGGCGATTGAGAACGTCCTCCCCACTCTCACCTACGCCGCAGTGGCTGAGCGCAATGCAGGGGGTGTCGCATGAGTGCATCTGCAAACGATGTGACGACCGCGGAGCTTCGGGGTTTCTCGTACGTTCACGTCCCCGGCTCAAAGGAGCAGAGTTTGTTCCTTCTCCACGGCACGGGCGCAGACGAGTACGATTTGCTCGGACTCGGATCGCATCTTGCCCCGGATGCTTCTATCATCAGTGCGCGAGGACGATCGCCTGAGGGATCAGTGAATCGATGGTTCGCTCGGTTTGGTCCGGGCGTCCTGGATGAAGAAGACATCGTCAAACGGGCGGCCGAGCTCTCTGAGTTTGTGCCGGCGGCCGCGCAGGCGCATGAGGTGAATCCGAGTGGAATCTGGGCGGTCGGATTCTCAAATGGGGCGAACATGGCGGCCGCCATGCTGCTCCTGCATCCGGACATCTTTGCCGGCGCTGTGCTGCTCCGACCGATGCTTCCTCTTGAGCCTGAAGCCATGCCCGAGCTCACACGCAAGCCGGTCTATGTCGCTTCCGGGACGAGGGATACCATGATCCCCCGCGCATCTACCGATCGCCTCCTCGAGCTTCTCGAGTCATCGGGTGCCGATGTGACTGTGCGCTGGCAGGAGGCCGGGCACGGCCTGGGGCCGGATGAGCTGCCGCCCATTGTTGAGTGGCTGGGAGCCAGGATCGCCTAAGCTCCCTCGGTCACTCGTCTGTGTCGTCAGCCCACTCCTCGGTGAAGAGGCTGGTGCGTCCGGCTTCTGTCGCCCGCGTGCCGTTTGTCTCAGCATCAAAGAGGGGATAGCGGCGCGCGAGAGTCGGGCTGATTCTGGAAGCGGCCGCGTAGGTGTCGCGAGCGTTCTCCTGATTGCCCGACTCCCAATATGAAAAGGCGAGTCCAAGGAGAACACGAGCGTTCTCCGGCTCCGCTGTGCGTGCTCTCTCGAGCACGTCTCGAGCCGTCTCATGGTCACCATTGATGCTCAAGACATTCGCCAGGTTGACAAGGGCGGGGACGTACTCCCCAACCGCAGCCTCTTCGAACGCGGTCGCCGCTTCCTCAAGGAGGCCGTAGGTCGCGTAGAGTACCCCCAATCGGTTGCTGCGTACTCGCCCCGGTTTGTTCCGAGTCTCTTCGCTCACCTTGGAGAGCCGTGGCGCGAGTTCCAACTCTCTGAACCGATCGAGCTCAACGAGGACCTGCGAGGTGACGCGTGACTCGGCCACTGCATCGAGGGTGCTCGACAGCGGGGGTGCCACCGGGGAGTACCGACGCCACGCCTCCTCTGCGGTGAACCACCCGGCGACTCCCTCATCAACGGCCTGCCGCCACTGCAATGCTCCCGTCTGCCACGCACGCACAAATCCCTCTCCGGTCGTCAGCTCCAGCGGCATCCAGATCCTTCCCTCTTGCTCGATGAGGGCCGACTCATTCGCGAAAGCACGTCCCAATCCGGACGGCCCAATGCCCGTGTCAAAGGCGAGGAAGATGTGTCCGGGTGTCGTTATAAACGCGGTTGGCACGCCAACCGACTCCAGGAGCGTTGCGGCCAATACGCTGATGTCGTCGCAGTCTCCGGCCAAGGCGGAGAGGGTTTCGCGTGGGAACCGAAGGTAGTCGACGGCTCCCACGTCCTCTGAGAGTTCCTGATAGGCGGAATTTGGGTCGATGACGTATCGAACACCGGCATCACGGATTGCCTCTACAATGTGGAGCGCGTAGAGCATGTTCCGCGTAATCGCCGCAGTGGGAGCCATCGCCGGAGTAGACGCCGACGCTCCGGCGAACGCGAGAATCTCCGGGTCGGCGACCGTCATAAAGGCTCCAACGCGGCGGTCATCGGCCCACTGAATGGCATTCCTGTTCAAGACCTGAATCTGCTGGCGGACTGTCTCCTGAACGCGGGAGGCGCCGCGGCGGTACGATACATCTATTTCTACGGTCGCCGGTCCGCCTTCGATTGACTCAAGTACGGCCGGAAGCATCGCCGCGTGAAGCGCAACGTCGATCTCCTGACCCGCGGAGATTGACGATGGCAGGACAAGCGTTCGAGGAGCCGACGTCACGTCCGGGATCGAGACCGTTACCGAGAGATCGCTCACGATTCCGGTTCCCGTGTTGACGATCGACATCTCACCAAAGGGAAGGTCTGAATCGTACCGCTGGTAGAGCGCCGGAAAGATCCCGAGCAGGCGGAGGTTGCGTAACGTGATGTGCGGGCCCACGCTGACGGCTGCAACTCGTCGTCCCGCCATGTTGGTCGGTTCGCCTGTGAAGGGATTCACCCGGAACTGAATGGGGTAGGAAGTGGCATTTGTCGGGTGTATGAGCCGAAAGTCGGCGAAATCCGGACTCCCTTGATTTTCGAACCGAGTAATCCGTACTCTCGATGTCTCCCAATTCTGAAATAACGATCGAGCTGCGTCACGAGCGATCTGCACTGTTGCCTCCGTCCCAAGAACACGAAGGGTGTAGATCGATCGGTCAACGTCGTAGCTTCCCTGCGCGTCGAGTGTGACGAGCAGGTCGTGCGTTGCGGCAGGGTTCGAGATCCGTTCCGCGTTGAAGTGAGCCTCAACGGCGTCGTAGACACCGGCGAGAAGCGTTGATCTCCGCGACGCGACGCGCCGGTCGTACTCGTCCGTCGTTTCGAACATGTCGCGCGGGGCGAATAGGGTATCCGGTACGTTCTCGATGATTGACTGCGCTCCGTCGCGAGTCAGCGTTCGTATGACTGAGAGTGGAGCACCATTCGGGAATGCGTCCGCAATTCTGCCGAGCGGAGACGAGGGTAATCCTTCGGCCGCAAGCAGTGCTACCGCGTTTTCGTCGGCCGTCGTTGCTATGAAGATGGTCGTCCCGTCCTCGCTGATCTCGAGGTCGCTGATCGCAGGCTGCTGCGTTCCAATGACCGCCGCCTCCTCCCATCCCTCCGCGCGATTCCACACGTTGAGGAAGCGGAAGTGGGCGCTGACGAGTCGGTCGCTCTGAGGGCTAAATCTGACGGCGTAGGTGTTTCCGGAACTAATCTCTGAGATGGTGTGCTGTAGTGTGAGCGATTGATCTCCGATCTCGAGGATAAAGATGCGATCACGATAGCCTCCCGCGATCAGCTCTCCGTCCGAAGAGACAGAGATCTCGTAGATGTCGAGGCTGATGTTGTTGTCTTGAAGCGAGTACTCGTCGAGGGTCTCGAGGGTGCCGGAGGCGCTGTCCAGGAGGAGAATCGATCGAGTCTGACCGCTGGTTTGGCTGATGACGAGGCGGCGGTTATCCGGGAGGAACTCCGCCGCCTTGAGTGACGGTTCAAACTCATCCATCGTGACGAGCTCGTAGCCGGTCCCGGCCCGTTCCCAGAGAGCGATCTCATTGTACGACGCCGTCAGAAGTCGACTCTCATCCGGGCTGAGGGCGATCACGTTCACATCGTTCTCGTGCCCTCTGAGGATTGAGATGATTTCTCCGGTTCGGCTGTCGCAGATGCAGACATCGTTCTCCTGACGGCCACCCGGAAAGAAGACGCGCGTCTCATCGTTGGAGAACTCGATCACAGAGGCTGCATCCAGACTCCCGGCCCAGAAGAACGGCAGTCGGCGACGCCAGAGTTCGCTCAGATCCGGTCCGAACATCCTGAGGGTGTTCCCCTCGGACGCGTCATAGATCGCGATGTAGCTACCAAACGATGAGACCTCAATGTCTTCCGCCTGGATGGCGTCCGCAATGAGGCGTTCCGGCGCGGCGGTCACGGTCTGGGCGGGAAGGCGAAGTGCCATCACAAAGAGGACGCCCATCAGAAGGAGAACGGTTCTATTCATCAATGCTCCTCGATCCCAAAGAGCCGTCTTCGTCCTTGCCCTCTGATCATGACCTCGCCAATAAAGACAAGCGAAGCATCCTGCTCCGCGGTTGATTCGGACTCCGATAGGGGATCTGCTTGTTCGACCTCATACACCCGCTGCGCTGTCGCAACCTCCGCCGAGACGATGAGTGGTCGCGCCATCTGCTTTGTGAGGCCTTGAAGTCGGCTGGCACCGTTCACGGCTCCGCCAATGATATCGAACTGGATGCGGCGAATCCCGCCAATGTTGGTGAATCTGAGTCCTCCGCTGTCGACTCCCACACCGATGCCCTCGAGAATCGGAAGCGCGTCTACGCTCCACTCCGCGTTGAGCTCGATCAGCCGCTCAAGCATCGAGTGGGCGCATTTCGTGGCGCGGTGCTCGGCGTCGGCCTCCTCCATTGGGAACCCAAACACAGCGACGATCTCATCTCCAACGAATTTATTGATGTATCCGCCTTCGCGATCGACCAACTCTTCCATGGCGGCCATATAGGTGGTCATGACGCGCTGGACTTCGTCGGGCCGATTGTCAGTCACGAACTGGGTGTAGCTCCGGACATCTGCGCACAGCACAGTCGCCTCACGTTCGACGCCTTCAGTGAGGCTCTTCACAGAGTGGTTGTACTCTTCGAGCAGCGCAGGGTCGAATCCAAGGCTTGTTCGGTAGTTTCGCGCCAACGATATCCTCTGTCCCACGGTCACGTAGGCGGCTGCGAGGATCGTGAACCCAACCGTAGCCGCGTATGGTACCCAGAGTCGCCAGACCACAAAGAGCGCCGTGGGGACGAGCGCCGCTCCAATGAGCATTGCGATCAAGGTGAGGCGACGCAGGCGGCTCCGGGCGAATCCGCCGGCCAGGAGCACCAGAAGCGCTGGGGTTATGGCTGCCCCTCGTCCGGCCCACCTGTCGAGTCTCACGATCTGGCGGCCATCGCTAAACGACCACGCTGCGACCACATGGGCGAGAACTCCAGGGCTGCTTGCAGACGCCGAGCCCGGGATTCGTGTGCGGTCTTCATTCGGAAGATCGACCCCGACAAACACCACTCGGTCGGTGAACACCGACGTTGGTGTGGAGAACTCGTCGGCGAGACGATTAGCATCCGCAAGCATGACATCCGCAATGTCAAATTGCGGCGCATCCCGCGGGTCGAACGTAAAATCGATCCAGTGTTCGCTCGTGGATAGCGACTCGTCGTCCCGATCTGCGAGCTGTGCGGCCACGAAGCCTAGGGGCGGATACGGCGTGTCTGCCGGGGTCCTTCGGGGCGTGCCGTCCTCCGAGACGACGTGATTAATCCATCCAATCCGGGCGAGGGCGGCCGCAATTACCTCGTTGTTCTTGTCTACCCGGTCCTCGCCGGCGGCGACCGGCATGGAAGCGAATGAAGTCGCAAGGTCCGGATCGTACTCGCTGTTGGAGGCCACAAAGATCGCGTCCCAGACAACCGCCGTGGCGCCCACGTTTCGTAGCCGCTCGATCATCGCCGGGTAGCGCCTGCGCCACTCTGCGGAGAAGGTCTCACCTAACCGTTCTTGAGACTCAGGAGTAATCGTTACGATCGCCGTTGGGAAGGGTGGCTCTGGCGCTTCAAGAATCTGTGCTGCAGCAAACCGCAGATCGAGGAGGGCATACTCCCCACTACGGACGGCTCCGCCAGCGAGCAGGCTTGCCGCCACAAGGACCGCAGTCGCGATTGCAGTGCGCACTGCGGGCGTCACTCGCATGGCTACTCGCTCAGGAGGGTGTCCCAGGCTTCCGCCGGGCGACCCTCTCGCGCTTGACGCTCGAGTCGGTCAGCGGACTCGCGGTCCGTCTCGCGTTGCGAGAGGATTGCGATCGTGATGGCCTGAGCGTCGGCAGCCTCTACTCCAAGATCGTCAACGTGTGCGACCGCGGCCTCTCGCGCCAGAACATCATCGTCGGTGTACCAGGCGGCGACGGCAACGAGGAGCTGAAGGCGTGGGCCGATCTGATTCACATCGTCTACAGACGGGTCAAATGGGTCAGCGTAGGCAAGCGCTGTACGAATCGCCTCCGAGAGATCTCCCATGCCCATCAGCGCCCACGTCTTGTCAACGTAGAACTCTTCCAGGTCAAAGCTGCCGTCCTCCGGGAACTCGATCAGGGCGAAGTGTTCCATCGCCTCTCTGAACTCTCCCGCCTCAAGTGATGCGACGGCAAGTTCGTACTCAGCGTCGACGTCCACGTCGAGGACAAAGCCGGCGAACCCGTCGTTTTGGACCGCCTCAGACGCACGATCTGTTCCAAACCGTTGTTCCGTCTCCGGTGGAGGCGCGAGCGCTCGGCCAAGTCCTCCAATAAGCCGACGCAGAAACCCGTCGCCGGCTGCTCGCCGGCGGCCCGCCACAAACGAGGACACGCGCGTTTCGGAGAGTGCCGCGATCTCGTAGGTCGTACCACCAACCTCTATCGAGACCCACGTCTCCACGTCAGTCTTGATCACAGTGCGCTCGTAGAGCCGATCTCCTTCGCGGGCCTGGATGAACGCCGCGTTGCCGAATGCGTCAATCTCCGCGATCCCATCGATCGAAATGATTCGTCCCACACTCTCCTGGGCCAGAGCCACTCCCGCGACAAGCGGCAGGAGAAGGATCATCAAGGCCCTCTTTTCTGCGTCCATCATCACCCTCAGCTCGAATTGTACTACAGGCAAGATGAAGAACAAGCGATGTTCCTGTCCCAAGCGAGCCGCTCAACCGGCCGGAGGCGCTTGCCGTAAACCCAAGATCTGGTTATACATGATTAAGTCAATTGAGATAATTGTGTAGGAGAAAGAATGGCACATCAGTTTGAGACAGCAGCGATTCACGCCGGCTATGGTCCAACGGAGGAGCAGCCGGGCCGAGCGGTACCCATTCACAGGACGACTGCGTACCAGTTCCGAGACACCGAGCATGCAGCGAATCTCTTTGCGCTCAAGGAGCTTGGATACATCTACACAAGGATCATGAACCCGACGCAAGATGCCCTCGAACAGCGGCTTGCGGCGCTTGAGGGTGGTGCAGCGGCGCTCGCTCTTGCCAGCGGAACGGCGGCCATTCACTACTCGATCATCAACATCGCAGAAGCCGGCGATGAGATTGTCTCGAGTTCCCACCTCTACGGCGGAACGTTCACCATGTTCCACGACATTCTTCCGCGATACGGGATCACCGTCCGATTTGTCGAGCCGACTGATCTCGCCGGCATCGAGGCCGCTATCAATGAGAAGACTCGCGCGGTCTTTGTCGAAACCATTGGGAACCCGTCGCTCTCCGTACCTGACTTCGAAGCGATCGCCGGTGTCGCCCACGGACACAACATCCCGCTGATCGTAGACGCAACCTTCACGACACCCTATCTGCTGCGGCCCATCGAGCATGGCGCCGACATCGTCTGCAACTCGCTGACAAAGTGGATTGGCGGGCACGGAACGGGGATCGGCGGTGCGGTCGTCGATGCGGGTCGGTTTGATTGGACAAAGGGTCCCTTCCGAACGCTGAATGAACCGGAGCCGAGCTACCACGGCGCGCGCTTTGCCCACGATCTTGGCGATCTCAATGCGATTGGCTACTTACTTCGAATGCGCGTTGTCCCACTGCGCAACCTCGGTTCGGCGATCTCTCCCGACAACGCGTGGATGTTTCTCCAAGGGCTTGAGACGCTCGCCCTACGGATGGAGCGTCACTCGTCGAATGCGCTTGCCGTTGCCGAGTTCCTTGGTAACCACCCGGACGTTGAGTGGGTCAACTACCCGGGTCTTCCCGGCCACGCCACGCACGAGACTGCGAAGAAGTACCTCAAGCGTGGCTTTGGCGGCATGATTGGCTTTGGAATCAAGGGCGGCAAAGAGGCCGGTCAGAAATTCATCAATGCACTCCAGCTCTTTAGTCACGTCGCCAATGTTGGTGACGCAAAGAGCCTCGCCATTCACCCGGGAAGCACGACGCACTCCCAGCTCGACGACGCGGCTCAGCGCGCCGCCGGATTGCAGCCGGAGTTTGTTCGCCTCTCGATTGGTCTCGAACACGTTGATGATATCGTTGCCGATCTCGAGAGCGCCCTGAAGGCGATATAGACCCGCCTAGAGCGCTATGTCTGCGTAGACGGCAAAGTGGTCGCTCGGGAACGTTCCACCCGGGCGAACCTGACTGATCCACGCATCCAGCACACGCATGCTTGGGTCTGCCAATACATAGTCAATCCGACCCCAGCGAAACGACTCGCGACCACGATGCAGGGTTCCTCCCTCCACTCCCATCGAACCGTGAGCGTCCGTGAGTCCCAGCTGGTTTTGTAGTCGATTGACCGATCCCCAGCCGGGAAAGGCGTTGAGGTCGCCCACGATGATGAGCGGATCGTCTTCACAGATTGCCGGAAGCTCGTCAACAAGGATGCGGCTCGACCGCAATCGGTGACCGAACCGGACAGGGTTGTAGTGGGCATTGAGTACCACCATCTCCGTGCCCTGCTGTTCGCCGGATCGGATTCGGAACCTGGCCCACCGCCCGAATCGAGCACTCAGATTCTCCATCGTGGTTTCCGGGGGCGTGTGCGGGTCTCGTTTGAAGTAGAGAACACCCGTCTCCACCATCTCAAGGCGATCCATGCGGTAGACGATTGGGTTTGAACTTGCGATTGAATCGAGCGGTCGCGCACCTGCGAGTGCATAGCCGTGGCCGGCGAGCATCTGCTCAAGATCAGGAATCTGTCTTGAGGCGAGCATGTCCATACCGGCCCAGGTGGTGACCTCCTGCAGCCCAATCACGTCAGGCTTCTCCGCAAGAATCGCCTCCACGACGATATCGCGTCGGTCGGCCCAGACCCACGACTCTTCGCCCACCCCGTCGTAGCGGATGTTGAAGGAGCCGATGCGTAGATTGATCGAATCACTCTGCGCCAGAGGTGCCCGGGGAGTGTAGCTCATCTCCGTCTCCCAGGTAGTGCATCCGAAGAGAAGGGTGAGGCAGGCGAGAGGTAAGACCGTACAAAATGGGCGCACCCGCAGAATATGCTTCGCGCTCCGCGCGGGAGCAACAAGCTGAGTGACACCGGGTAGAGAGAGGCCTCCCGAGCGGGAGTCGCCGGCTTCTACGTGCTGATCTCGAGGTCGGACTCCATCATCCAGTTTAATTGCGGCCAGTAGCGCGGCCCCGTGTTCGGCTGCGCTGCTCCGGCTGTGCTTCTGCCGTTTCGCACGTAGCTCGTCATCAGCTCCGTCAGACGGGAGACGATCTCCGGATGGTCGTTGACGACATTGGTTCGTTCGCCTACGTCCGTACTCATGTCGTAGAGCTGCATGGGCGGTGACCCCGCCGGTTCTTCGCCCGGCTTTGGATCGGACCAGCCTCCGGAGCCGGGACAGAACTCGAGTTTCCATCGACCCTGCCGGATGCTGAACGATCCGTTCACCGAGTGGTGAACAAGAGCCTCACGGACGCCTCTGTACTTCGCGTCCACTCCCTCCGGGAGAGCATCCGATCGCGCCTGGATGGTGTCTCCGTCATCGCGCCAGACAGGGAGATTGCTCACCGAGTCTTCCCCTGCGGTGTCCGGGAGGGACTCACCGAACCACTCTGCCATCGTGGCGAAGAGGTCTCCAAGACAGACAAGCTGGTCGCTCGATGAGTTGGCGGGGATCTCGGCCGGCCAACTGATTACCAACGGGATCCGATGACCGCCGTCGTAGATGTCGGCCTTGTGACCTCGGAAGTGGTAGCTGGGGTTGTGCCCGAAGGTCGCCAGCTCTTCAAAGTTGGCCTGCGGCGAGCATCCGTTGTCGCTGGTAAAGGCGATGATGGTGTTCTCCGTCGCCCCGATCTCTTCCACGGCCCGGGCGATCTCTCCCACGACCCAATCGACCATCAGACAGAAGTCCCCGTAGAGATTCGTTCCGGAGCTCCCGAGAAAGGGTGCGGTAGGAAGGATGGGCGTGTGCGGAGCCGGCAGCGGGAAGTAGAGGAAGAAGGGCTTGGCAGAATCTCGCGTACCGTTCGGTTCAAGCTCGCCGCGTATGTAGTCGGTTGCGCGCTTGGTGAGGGTGGGAAGGACATCCGTGTGGAAGAAGTCGCTTCCGGTAGGGCCGTCGCGCCAGAAGTTCCGCTTGTGCCGGAACTCGGTTCGGCGGTTGGGAAGCCCCGTCACCCTCTCATTCTCAATGTAGACATAGGGTGGGATGTCGAGTGAGGCTGTGATCCCGAAGAAGTAGTCAAATCCAAATGAGGTGGGACCGTTACCGATGGACCGACTGAAGTCGACCTCCTCCTCGTCTCCGGCAGGAGTTCCGTCCGACTGCTTCCAGTCGAGCCCCAGATGCCACTTCCCAACACAAGCCGTATCGTAACCACGCTTTTGGAGCCAGCTTGCGATCGTCTCACGACCATCTTCGATCAGGTGCGGTGTGTAGCTCCAGGAGACGCCTTCCTTCATCGACGACCGCCAGTTGTAGCGTCCGGTCAGGATATTGTACCGAGAGGGCGTGCAGACCGCGGAGCTCGAATGCGCGTCAGTGAACTTCATCCCACGGGCTGCCAGGGCATCGATCTGCGTCGTTCGGATCGCTGAATTCTCGTTCAGGCAGGAGAGGTCTCCGTAGCCCATGTCATCCGCCAGGATGTAGATGATGTTCGGCGCATTCTTGCTCATTGATGGCTATCCTATTTCAGTTCCGGCGGACGTCGTGTGTTTCGGTCGTTGATATCGGGCAGCTTTGGAGAGAACTCCGCGAGCTGCTTCTTGATCTCTTCAATGCCGCGCTCGAGTTGCGGGTCTCGACCGGCCGCCTCGTCCTGTGGAGATACCTCCACGACGATGTCCGGATCCGTGCCGTAGTTCTCAACGTTCCAGCCCACATCCTCGAACCAGAACGAGAACTCCGGCTGCGTCGTGAGCCCACCGTCGACGAATCGTTGCCGAGGGTTGATGCCGATTACCCCGCCCCAGGTTCTGGTGCCGATGAGCGGGCCGAGCTCAAAGAGCTTGAAGCTATGCGAGAAGATGTCTCCGTCGCTGCCGGCATTCTCGTTGGTGAGCGCGACCATAGGACCGGCCGGCGACTCCTCCGGATAGGGCATTATTCCGTACCATCGTGAGAGGTCGTAGCCGATGCGTCGGCGCCGAAGCTTCTCGAGCAGGAGTGGCGAAACATGACCTCCGCCGTTGTAGCGCACATCAATGATCAGGGCATCGCGGTCGCACTCCGCAAGATAGCCCCGGTGGAACTCCGCATAGCCTTCCGCTCCCATGTCCGGCACATGGACGTACCCTGCGCGTCCGTCCGTCGCCTCGTGTACGACGCGTCGTTTTTTTTCGACCCAGTGGCGGTAGCGTGCGCCGTTCTCCGACGCGAGGGTGCGGAGGGGGAATGTCTGGGGATTCTCGCCGTTTGAGTCTCCAAGCGTAATCGCTATCTCCGCGCCGGCAAGGCCGACAAGGCACGAGTCCGGGCTCGTCGACTCGTTGAGCGCTGTGCCGTTGATGGCGAGGATGGTCTGGCCGGTCCGAGCGCTGATCCCGGCGCGCGCGAGTGGAGAGGAGTCGTCATCGATCCAGGTGTCGCCCGCGTAGATCGCGTCAATGATCCAGTGGGTTCCGT
>JANQQY010000305.1 GCA_028284845.1 Spirochaetales bacterium | reverse complement strand
CGCTGCATTGAGGTGTTGATGCGACAGTTTGCCGAAGCATGCTTCTCTCTCAACGAACGCAGAAAGATCGATCTGGCGACCAAGAGTGCTGGCGAGCGCTACGAGATCATGCTGGCCGAGTACCCGGATGTGGAACAGGCGATCCCACAGTACGAGGTCGCGGCATACCTTGCGATTACGCCAACTCAGCTCAGCCGTATTCGGGCGGAGAGAAAAGAGGATCGTCTCAACATATGTAAATGACGGCCACTCCCCGTCTTCTTAGTCTCATCGCATGACCAATCAAGAGAAAGAAAGAATGCTCTTCTGGAGGCTTGTTCTTGCTGCCGCTGCTCTGTGGACAATGCTTGGAGCGGTGCCGGCGTTCCTTGATACGGCGTCCGCGTACGAGCGTTTTCACGGTTCTCCCGCAGGCAGCCCCGAGCTCCTGGCAATCTACCGTGGCTCATGGGGGCAGTCGTTCCTGTTTGCCGTGGGCTACCTGGTCGCTGCGTTCAACCCGGTGAGGCACGCGCTTGTCATTGGCCTTGGGGTTGTAGGAAAGATCGTCTACGCAGCAGGGTTCGTTGGGCCGGTCCTGGCGGGAGAGGCAGGATCGCTCGCCTTCGCTGCGGTCATCGGCGACTTTGTCTTTGCCGGTCTCTTTCTGGCGTTCCTGATTCAACGGAAACCGTGGCGTGGATAGTGCGCCCCCTACCCGGCCTTCCGAACAGCGAGCTGAATACTGAGCGAGAAGTGTTCCGTACCGTCCTCAAACGGTAGACCATGCCATCGTTCGAAACACGGCTGATGATCAGGTTCGTAGCCGCTGGACGGCAACCAGGAGCGGTAGATCCAATCGAGAGCGCCCTGCTCAACGTCGATTGAACCAGTAGCGTCCACCTCAGCCACTCGCATTGCGGGGAAGTCCAGGGTGTCAATTCCATGAGGAGGAGAGAAACCGATTGGCACGCAGACCGCCACATCGTACCGGCAATCTTCAAGCCGAGTGATCTCCGGGTCTTCCCACATGTATCCAAGCCATTGGCCACCGGCGAGTCCGTGATCCCGCGCCCACGCGACGAGTTCGTTCGCGACCGGGACGACAGGATTTCCCTCGAAGGGATGCCAGACACGCCGGTAGACGACCCTCCGTGCGGGATAGTCGACGAAGCGCACGGAGAACGAGTTCGAGTGCTCCTCATGCTGATCGGTCACACCGCCGCGGTCTCTATCGGCGCCTTCGATCGTCGCATCTAGGGCACGCCTTTTGAGCCGACGGTACGAACTCAGGTCAAATCTACGAGGTGCCGTGCCATAGTGCTTGCCGAACGTTCGCGAGAAGTCGGAACTCGTGGTGAATCCGCACGACTCTGCGACAGATTGAATAGTCGATCTCGTATGCGAGAGGAGATAGAGTGCCCGCTCAAGGCGGACGCGCGTCACAAAGGCATTGACCGGCTCACCGGTTGTCGAAGTGAAAATTCGATGAAAGTGGTACGGGGAGAAGCACGCAACCTCCGCGAGCTGAGCAAGCGTCAAGCGCGAGTCGAGGTTCGCAGTGATGAAATCGACAACGCGATTGATACGACTGGTGTAGTCCAACTGAGCAAGATGTGATGATTCAGCCATCGTGATTCCACCGTATCTTCAAGGAGCACGGATGCAAAGAGGTGCAAGGAGTTACAGATGGAGCTAGGCGCATTTTCGGTGAGTCTCGCGGTGAAGGATCTCTCCGCGTCGAGGGCATTCTACGAGAAGCTCGGGTTCGAGCAGGCCGGTGGAGATCCGGAGCAGAATTGGCTGATCCTTCGAAACGGCGAACACGTCATCGGACTTTTTCAGGGGATGTTTGAGCAGAACATCCTGACTTTCAACCCGGGTTGGGACCAGCGGTCGAATGCGCTTGAATCATTCACGGATATTCGCGACATGCAGAAGTCACTCAAAAGCAAGGGGATCGCGTTTCAGTCGGAGGCCGACGAGTCCGGGACGGGACCGGGAAGTTTTGTCATTGCCGACCCTGATGGCAACACGATCTTGGTGGACCAGCACGTCTAGGCTTCCACCGATCCGTTAGCGTCGCGCGATCCAGAATCGGCATAACGGAGCATCTGGTCCAGCATCGTAGTGACCCCGGTTGATCATCTCTGCCGTTATGCGAAACACTACCAGTTGGATCGTGGTGACGGCCGGGTAATGGTACGGCTGGGGAGCTTGGATGAAACATGTGGATCTTACTCATACCGACAGACGGACCAGAGGAAAGGACGAACCGTTTTTTGTCTTGGGAAGCGCGCCCGTTGATGAAGTCAAAGGGACGATCCTCAACAAGGAGGCGGAGGCTCCGGAGACGCTGTGGGCGACGCTCGGTTCGGACCTCGGCTCTGATCCCGATTCAGGGAAGGACTGGGTTCGGGAGGTCCGGATCAGCGATGCCGATGGGTGGCGCGGGGGACTGACCTACTCAGAGCGAGGTCACAGCGTGCTCTCCGCCGATGGCTCGCCACTTGGAAAGGCCGAAGGCGACCTCATTCGGAGGTTGTATGACGATCCTGCACGGTTCGACGCAACCGAGCGATCGATAATCCTGGACGAAATCGACTTTGGCGAACCGGACGACTCTAACGAGAACGACGTGGTTCCGCTTCGACTCGAAGTGTTCGTGAAGCCCGAAGAGAACGCCCTTGTCTTCCTCGATTCGACCAAGGCGTATGAGGCACGGTCACCAGAAGAATCTGATGCGGAAGATGAGCCGACACCCGAATACGTGGCCCCATGCGCGACAGACAAGCACGGTTTTGACCGCAAGCGGCTGCGCTACCGGGTCGAGCTTCCGCGACGGAGAGATGAGCGGCCATCCGCAATACGGGTCCTCACCTTTCCACGCCCATTCCGGAAGGCAGTTGATTCAGACGCACTACTCGCAGATGGGTTACAGAAGCTTGGAGTTGGAACCGAGTATGCACTTCGTCGTTACGAGCCGAGCAGCAACGACTTTGTGTTGATCCCAGAGAGCACGATCGCGGAGGCCGTGGACGGCACGAAACGAACGCTCCTGTTGGTTCACGGAACCTTCGTCGACTCAAGCAAATCGTTCAGCGCGCTTCTCGACCCCGACTGTAAACGGCGACGTCAGAAAAAACGCAAGCGGAGAGATCTTACTCGGGTTCCGT
>JANQQY010000301.1 GCA_028284845.1 Spirochaetales bacterium | reverse complement strand
GCCGCCTTGATGTGCCGATGCCACGAGACATCGGAGTCGTCGAGCATGATCTGGCGTCGCCCGCGAAGCTCTCCACGTCGATCGGCCTCGCACTTCATGAAGCAGTTCACGACCTTGTCACCAAGGTCCGAGGCATTGGGCCGTTCAGGCAGCTCAAGGCCGGCGTTGACGATCGCCTCGTAGATGCCGTCGATGTCGAGCGCGTCGTCCATCACGCTGTGACCAATGCGGTATCGGCCGCCGGCCGCGTCCGCATTCCCCATCAAGACGATCTGAGCACGATCGAGTTCCACGCCGGACGAGCAGGAGGCCACAGAGGAGTAGAGGTCGAGGTTCTTGCAGATCTCCTCAGCAGGAGGCATCTCCACCTCGCCGAGCGCAACGGCAATTCCGAGTCCCGTCGTACCATTCGAGACACCCATCGACTCGTGCACTTCGCAGGCGACACTCTTTCCACGACGCTCGGCGTCCAGTACTGCATCCACGGTCAAAAGCGGCGTCTTGGTCTGAACGTAGTGGACGTCTTTGGGATCGGTGATTCCCGCTGCCTTCATCGCGTCACGCACGCCTATCGCGACCTTCTCCACCATAGCCGGTCGGCCAATGTCTTCGGGAAGGATCTGCGGACTCATCGCCTGACCAATCACCAGTCGTGATTTGCCCGCCATGCCCGTTTTGTCGTTGCGGGCGAACACATTCGCGTGCGGCGTGATGACGCCGTCGCATCCTCCAGACCAGACGAGCGGAACCTCGCCCACCTCTGCCTCCGAGCGTGACCCGTGCTTCAGAAGCATCTCGCGGAATGCCCGGTCAGCGAGGATTCGGGTGAAGTCATTCACGCCGCCATTCCCCTCGGTCTTGCCGATCACCGCCACAACTTCGTCTGCCTTGAACTGGCCCCGCTCGATGCACTCTTCCATACCGGATGCATCCGCGACGCTCTTGATGATCACTTTCGCAACTTCAACAGCCACTGTTCTCCTCCGTCACATGAATCTTGGATCATCTACGGTACGGCAACATCGCAAATCGCTCAAGCGAGCGGATCCTCTTCCCACGGAGCCCAGTAGCTCTGCGTCGCGTCTACCGTCTCGCCGCGCTGGGTTCTGGTCCATGCATCCACAGTCAGATCGATCTGTCGGATATGCTCGTCGATGTGATTCGCGTAGAGGCGGAGAACATCGCCCAGGGTCATGATCCCGTTCTCCGGATGGGAGATCTCGTTTGCCCAATCGGCATCGCCGATCAGAGAGAGATAGCTGAAGGTGTATCGGCGGTAGAGTTCGAGCAATTCAAGCGCGAGATCTGTGGACAGCTCGTGGTACGGCAGGGTGCGCGCCCAGGCGTCCTGATCGTAGACGCCCACCTCGCCTCCCGGTTCCGCGATGGGTTTGCGAAACCGTGGAAGATTGTTGAGGTCGGAATCAACCACGTGAATCACAATCTGGTGAGGGCTCCAGCGGTCCGGCCCGGGAGAGAACTGCCGGGCTTCGCCCGGGACCGTCGCGTACTTCTTGCGCAATCGTCCCGGCCCCGTGCGATACTGCTCGAGATACGCTTCGCGCCTGGTCGTGTCCATAGGGAGTCCTCCTGCTCGGCGTCCGTATCCTAATCGAATTGTCGAAGTTTGCTATGGAGGTTCCCAGTGGTTCGTGAGGTTCCGGAGGCACAAAGCCGACGAAACTACTTCCTCTTGGTGGCGGAAGGTGTCCTCTTTACCGTTGGCCTGGTCTTCTTTGATCCGAACACCGTCGTCTCGCTCTTGATGGATCGCCTCACGGGAAGCGTTCTCCTCGTTGGAATCGTCGCCG
>JANQQY010000274.1 GCA_028284845.1 Spirochaetales bacterium | reverse complement strand
TGCGAACGGGAGGTCGCACACGTTTCATCACGATGGTGTGAACCGGTAGCCTGCACCGTAGACCGAGGAGATCGATTCGAGAGCCCTACCCGAATCCTCGAACTTCTTCCGGATTCTACGGATGTGACTGTCGATGCTCCGTTCCGTCACGTAGACATCGTCCGGGTAGGCGGCGTCGAGAAGCTGCTCGCGGCTTAACACAGATCCGGCGTTCCGGACCAGTCGCTCGAGAATCGCAAACTCCGTGACGGTGAGTGGAACCGCCTGACCCAACCAGGTGACACGAAGGGCGTCAACGTTGAGCTCGAGCTCCCCGGCGCGTAGCGTCTCCCCCGGAGTCGCATCAGATGAATTCGAGAAGCGGAGCCGACGCTCGAGCGCGTGAACGCGAGCGATCAGCTCGCGAACGGAGAACGGTTTGCAGACGTAGTCGTCCGCACCAAGCTCGAGACCGAGGACCCGGTCGATCTCCTCATCTTTTGATGTAAGAAATACGACGGGCAGTTCATGCGATTGGGCGCGAATCTTCCGGCAGAGATCAAGACCGTCGAGTCTCGGCATGATGATGTCGAGGATCGCGATATCCGGCATTGATCGCGACCATGCCTCCCACGCCTCCTGGCCGTCTCGAAACACCTGGACGGCATAACCGTTCTCCTCAAGCGCCGCACTCACGGCCTCGCGAACCCCCTGCTCATCATCAACTACGCCAACGGTCATGCCCTGAGGGTAGCACAGTGTGACCAATCAGGCGCCACCGCCATTGAATCGCCACAGTTGGTGGTGGAGTCGACATAGTTGCGCCGGGGTGCCGCGACAATCGCGCGAGAGGCTCGGAGCATGGATGAGAAAGCAAAGGAGTGGATGAATTCGCCGGGCGCCCGGGCCGGCATCAAGGTAGGAATCCTCGCTGCGATGGTCCTCGCGCTGCTGATCCCCATCTTCATGATCCGTGGTCTCGTCTCTGAACGCGAACAACGGAGCGAAGAGGCTCAGTGGGGCATCATCGAACAGAACGGCGGGAGTCAGTCAATTGCCGCCCCTCGGCTCGTGGTGCCGTACAGCTTCATGGATGAGGCAGGCGATGTGCAGCGCAGGACGATCGTCGTCATCCCTGACCAGGTGAGCGTAGACGCGGTACTCGAGCCACGAGTTCTGACCCGCGGAATCTACGAGGCACCGATCTACGAGACGGACGTCGTGATGACCGGCGTGCTCACGGTTCCTGATCGTCTGGCGACGGCGGAGAGCAGTGATCCGCTCTTCGCATGGGACCGAGCGGAATTCGTCATCCCGCTGGAGAGTGTCCGTGGAATACGAACGGCCGCAGAGGTGACGCTCAATGGCGAACCGATCGACGTCCAGAGTGCCTCGATCGCCCAGGTCGGCGTCTCGGGGATCACGACTCATGTCGGCGAGGACGAATCACTCCGCTCCACGATCGAGGGCCGGCAACCAATCGAGTTTTCCGTTCGCCTCGCACTCTCCGGGGGAGGAACCTTCACGGTCTCTCCCCTCGCTCAGACGGCCGCCTACTCACTCTCCTCGAGCTGGTCGGACCCGAGCTTCTCCGGGAGCTTCCTCCCCTCCTCTCGGGACATCTCCGGTGAAGGCTTCTCGGCCGAATGGAGTGCCACATCGATCGGCATGGGAGTTCCGACTCTCTGGACGAGCATTCCAGGGAGTTCGAACTACTACTCTGCGGAGATGAGAGTGGAGCTCTACCAACCGGTCAGCGCGTATCAGCTCTCCGAGCGCTCAGTGAAGTATGGGCCGCTCTTCGTGATCCTGCCGTTTGTGGCGCTCTTCCTTCTCGAGACGTTTGCCGGCCTTCGCATCCACCCGGTGCAGTACCTGATGGTCGCGGCGGCCAAGATCGTCTTCTACCTTCTGCTACTCTCCTTGAGCGAACAGATCGATTTCCGGTTGGCGTTCTGGATTGGGGCGATCACGACGGTGCTCCTGCTGACGATCTACGTGCGGGCGGTTGCCGGGACGGCCGGTCGTGCGGGAGCGATGTGCGGGATGCTGACCGCAGAGTACCTCTTTCTCTACGCGGCGCTCCAGAGTCAGGACTACGCTCTGCTCATCGGATCTATTGGACTCTTCGTTGTGCTGGCTGCCGTCATGATTGCCACGCGATCGATCAACTGGTACTCACCGCGCTCCGAGGAATCGGCACAAGGACGAGCATAGAAGAGGAGCCTATGCGAAGAGCCTGATAGAACCCCGCACAAAAAAGCCACCAATCACACCGGTGACAACCAGTTTGATCAGCATCGCAAGAACGGTGCCCTTGAAGACGCCCATCGCGGCCTTCAGGGGCTCCTCGTTCTCCTTGTTAAAGATCATCTCCCCGGCAAGTGCGCCCAGGAAGGCGCCGATGATCGTTCCGACCGGCGTGAAGAAGCTCCCAACGATCATTCCGATGACACTGCCCCAAATGCCGGCCTTGCTCGCGCCGGCTTTCTTGCTACTCAAGGCCGGGAGGATGTTATCCACGATCGCCGTGGCAAGCGCGATGGCGCCAAGGAGAATCAGGACCCAAACTGGGAAGAGTGCCCACGCCCCAGGGATGCTGATGAGGATCAGTGCCAGGAAGGCGAGGATGGGGCCTGGAAGGGCAGGAACGATGCATCCGATGACCCCTACAACCATCAGCAATGTGCCGGCAGCGACCATGAGGATTGATAGTCCCATCTGACCTCCAGTGGATTGTTCGTCTGCGGCACAGTACCATCCACAGATGAACAAAACAATTCAGTTCACGGAAGAGCTCTATACCTACCTCCTCGATCACAACCTGAACGAGACCTCGGAGCAGAAGGAACTCCGTGAATTGACGGCGACCATGCCTGAAGCCGAGATGCAAATCTCGGCTGAACAGGGAACGTTTATGCAGTTCCTCGTAACGGTCATTGGTGCCAATCGGACGCTTGAGATCGGCGTGTTCACCGGCTACAGTTCACTCGCGGTCGCTCTGGCACTTCCCCGTGGAGGGAGCATTGTGGCCTGCGACGTGAGCGAAGAGTTCACGAACGTGGCGCGGCCGTTCTGGGATCGCGCGGGCGTGGCCAACATGATCGACCTGCGTATCGCCCCTGCCCTTGAGACGCTCGACTCGCTCGTCGCCGCCGGCGAGGAGAACTCGTTCGATTTTGCCTTTATTGACGCAGACAAGGCCAACTACGTTCTCTATTACGAGCGATGCCTGGAGCTGATTCGACCCGGCGGGATCATCGCCGTAGACAACACACTCTGGGCCGGTGAGGTCACCAATCGGGAAAAGACGGACGAAGACACGGTAGCAATCCGCACCCTCAACCGCCTCGTCCACCAGGACAAGCGAGTCGTATCAACGCTCATCAATGTTGGAGACGGCGTGCTCCTGGCCACGAAGAAGTAGAGACCCCGACGAACAGTGGCCGGGCCCCATTCGTGAAATGCGGTGCGACCTCTTACGTCCAGCGATCGGCCGCGCGAACTGCGAGGTAGATTGAATAGAGCGACGTCGTCGCACAGATAAAGAGCCTGTTTCGCTTTGGACCTCCGAACTCGACATTCGCAACGCGCTCCGGAACTCGGATTGAACCAAGAAGCCGTCCTTCAGGGTCAAAGCAGTGGACGCCGTCTCCGGCGCTCGTCCAGACATTGCCGCTCTCATCGACACGAAATCCGTCCGACGCCGGAGGATCAGGCGCGGCAAACTCTTCGCCGCCTGTGAGCGAGCCGTCACCCTCGACAGCAAATTTCCTGATGTGAGGCGGACCTCCAGCATCTGTGGATCGTCCGGTATCGCTCACATAGAGGACCGACTCATCGGGAGAGAAGGCCAGGCCATTGGGCTTCACAAAGTCGTCGCGAACCCGCACGACCGTTCCATCAGGCGAGATTCTGTAGAGATCGCAGCTTCCAATCTCGCTCTCGCTACGATCACCCTCGTAGTCGCTGCGAATCCCGTAGTCGGGGTCGGTGAACCAGATATCTTCGGAACGCGAGACGACAACGTCGTTTGGTGAGTTGAACCTCGATCCATCAAAGCGATCCGCCAGGACCGTAATGGTTCCGTCATGCTCTGTCCGAGTCACACGTCGCGTCTGGTGCTCGCAGGTCACCATGCGTCCTTGCGGATCAAGGGTGTTGCCGTTCGAGTTCGACGCCGGCGCACGGAAGACGGAGGTCCCGCCCTCGGTCCATCGCATCATCCGGTTGTTGGGGATGTCGCTGAAGACGAGCATCTGGGCGGCGGGCCACCATACGGGACCCTCGAGCCATCGACCTCCCGTCCACAGCTGTTCCAGGCGGGCGGACCCAACGACAAGTGACGAGAAGGCAGAATCAACAACAACGTACGGCGAGTATGACATAGAGCCAGTATAGTTGGAGCACGCGGCTGGAAGAACCCGTACCGCGCAATAGTGTCGCTAGAGGCCCATCGTCTCCATGGCGGCGTGAATCGCGTCTCGATGCTGGCGGTAGAACTCATAGGGTCCCGCCGCCTCGGCGATCAGCACCGAATCGTCAACAACAACGATCGCGGTGAGATAGAGCCAGTCCTCCTCTCCAACCGGCGCGAGCCACTCAAAGGCGTTGCCACCGGCGACCCGGGATTCAAAACTCGATCGTTCGTATAGGAGGTAGCCGGAATCGATCATGTGACGCTCAAGAGCCTCGGTCCAGAATTCGAGATCCTGTACCGGCTCATTGGGCGTTACCGTGACTTCAAATCCGACACCTTCGGGCGAGACCGCGAGGACGCTTTCGTCGGCGGGGAATCCGGCAAACCCTTCCGGCGTGTTGACCGAAGGCGTAGCCGCACAGGCACCCAAAAGCAGGGCTGCGGCAAAAGAGATCGCAAGCTGCTTCATCGTCGGCCCTCCTCGTTGAGTCGATCTATGAACCGATAGAGGCTGAGGCCGTTGATCCATCCAAACGAGGAGGGCAGGTCGGCCGGAACGCTTCGTGACCGAACGGAAAGCCTCACCGTGACTCGGGCGAAACGGGTGTCGTTAATGATCGCTCGGCGTCGTCCTTCGAAGAACTCGATTTCCTGCGTGAGGGATCGAAGCTCCCGCTCGAAGGCAAGGGTGGCGGAGACATTGGCACTGCTCAGGAAGCTCAGGACGCGGTCGAGCGATTCTGTTCGACTCACGATCCCGGCCTCGACATCACGAAGCTCAGAGCGATAGTCGATGGTTGCGGGAGCGAGCAGGACAATCTCGTCACCGGTTGCTTCCAAAAGCGGCTGCAAGGCTTCCAGGTGATCGGGGGGAACCCGCAGTTCGACGCGCTCGGCCGAACGGAAGGTGTAGTAGCCACCGGAGGAGTCCGCCCATTCAGCGAGGCTTACGCTCGTCGCTTCCGGGTCTCCCGCGACAACCTGGAGATCAAGCAGGGTTGCGCGAGCCTCGAGGGAGTCCTGCGAGGGAGAGATCGATGCCACAACGATCAGCATGATCGCGGCAAACGAGACCACGGTTCCTCTCGTCGGTCGTTCACGCCTCATTCCTGATCTCCTTCACCTGAGAGCATAGAGAACACTGTGGCCGCATGACGATCGAACGCCTCGGCGTCCGGGAAAAACGCCTCGCTCACAAGAAGCTCGTCACCACCAACACTGACCATCACGAGGTAGAAGAACGGGTCGCGGTCCTTACTCTCGAGTCGGACACCGATCCATGACCCGCTCTCCTCCCGCACGGCCGCCCGATAGAAGGGTTCCAGATGGAATCCAAGGGCGTCGGCCCAGAACGCAGCATCGCCTGCAGGCAGGTTCTCGCGAGCACCCACGCGAAGGCGGGTCCCGTCCGCGGCTTCCGCCCTCACGCCTCGTCCGTTCTCGAAGGCGGCAAATCCGTCCGGGACCACCAACGAGAGTCGCCGCTCCGGCTCACCAATCGTCGCGGACAGCGGATCAAGCCGGGCGATCCAGGAGAAGGGAATGCGATCACGAAGCACCTGGTCGGACTGGATACGAGAGACAAATTGCAATGTGATCCGCGAGTAGGCGATGAGCTCGGCGAGCGACTCGATCGCACTTCGCAGGCGTTCAACCTCTTCCGTCAATCGTCGAATCTCCCGCAGAATCGCGACCCGTTCGTCGGCATCTTCTGCGCGCTCGAGAAGCTCATAGAGGCGATCCCTCGATCGCGTGGCTATCTCGAGCCGACGTTCGACATCGGTGTATTGGTCGGTGACATCGGCGGTCTGGACCAACCGGTGGAGGAGATCACCCAGTGCCTCGAGCGCCTCGAAGGCCTCGAAGAAGGACTCCGCCGGGACGCGAACGACGACGCTGTCCGCCGTAGATCGCTCGACGTATCCTCCAATCTCCTCAGCATAGGCAATCGCCTGGGCACGTGATTCATCAACTCGCGGAACGCTCAGCCGCAGGTCGCCGGTGAAGACACGAAGGCGTTCGGCCGGTTCACCACGCTCACCATCCGCCTGGGCGTCCGTCTGAGCGTCCGCGGCCAGGCCGGTGGAGGCGACCGACCGCTCGGCCTGTTCGAGTGCCGGTTCAAAATCACCCATGTCGTCTTCTGCCAGCGAGAAGAATCCTGGAGCACTGCTCTCGGCGGATCCTCCAAAGGGCGCACAGCCAATGAGGATCGCGAGACACAGCGCACCAATAGCAAGCGCAATCGCGCCCCTACGAGTCAGCCTCGGTTGTGCTCTCATGATCTGCAGTATAGCCCGACATCATCGTCATGACCGCCGCCGCAAGCAGACGAAATCGATCGAGCGTGCCGATGTCCCGGTTCCGGAGCCCATCGACGAGCCAGCGTGAGATCGACTGATCTCCAACGCGGACCTCGTGCGCCTCAAACCAGGCAACGGCTCTCTTGATAAAGGCCCTTCGATCGCCGCCGACAAGGGCGACGGTTGTGCGAACCTCGTTTTGTGCGGCGGGCACGAGGTCGGAGAGGGTTCGCACCGCCTCGGAGGGATCGGTGAGGAACTCCAGGTAGATAGGATAGAAGCGCTCAGAGATT
>JANQQY010000225.1 GCA_028284845.1 Spirochaetales bacterium | reverse complement strand
ACCGACTATCATTTCGGCTAGATTCTAGTTCTGAGGCAACGACCAACGCTCAGCTAGTTTCTGGTTTGAGGCAACACGGATTCCCCGAACTAAAGCTTGAGTACAGCCGTTCCGGCTACGTGATCGTGGAGCGCCTTCTTTCCCGGTGCCACCATCATCAGGGCTCCTACAAGAACGACAATCCACGAGATCGCCGAAATGGCGACAAAGACCGGGAGGCGTGTTGCAAGGGCGAGCACGGCAAAGAGCAGCGGAGAGTACTTAACAGCGTACCGAAGGAGACGATTTGGTGTTGCCGGTCCGTCGTCGTCCGCGCGCTCAATCCCCAGACCGAGCATCAACTTGCCAATCGTTCTCCCGGAGATTGCCTCAACAAAGCCGTACCCGAGTACGACGATGACCGGGATGATGAGCAGCCAAACCGCAAACTGAATGGCGCGCGGCACGATCTGCGCGACTGCGAAACGCTCTGCCAGGACCTTCACCTCTTCTCGGAGCTCGTTAACCTTGTCCGCCGGAATGTCCTCCCGATCCGCCGCAATCACAGCATCAAATCCGGTGTCTATGGCGTCGTCAACGAAGTTGGAGTCGAGCCCCATGATAAATTCAAGCGAGAGTTGGTCCGGCGTGACGTAACCGGTGAATGTCTGTTCGAGTATCTCACCCATGAACTCGGCCTGTTCCTGCGTGAAGTCGTCCTCAAACTGCTCGCTCAATTGCTCGACCATCAGCTCGCTCTCACGGGCAAACTCGGTCCAAACCTCGTCGGATTGAACGTTGTTCAGGTTTACGGGGATACCGATTGCATCTGAGGCAGCCAACATGAGGCGGGTGCCGCCCACCGCGACGTAGATTCCGAGCGAGATAAGAATGAGAATCCCGATAGCAATCCCATCAAGCAGGGCGGCCGGAAGCCTTCGGCCAATACCAACTCGTTCCATGCGATCTCCTTCTTCTGAGTGTAACGCGCTGGAGGTCGGATAGTGTCACCGGAGAAGGGGGCTGCGGCTACCGAGTGTCTGAATCGACAACGACCTCGTACGGCCAATCTCTGATGCCGCCCCAATCAAGTACACGGGTGAATCCGAGCCGACGGAGTGTTCCAGCGGCACGGTTCGATCTGATGCCTCTGAGGCAGTAGACAATGATCAGGGCATCGCGCTCTTCAGTGGGAAGTCGGTCGGCAATCTCACGATAGTCGATCTGGATGGCGCCTGGAATATGGCCTGATTGGTACTCTTCCGGGGTCCTGGTATCCACGAGAAAGACATCGTCCCTCTCCTGTCGTAGGAGTTCGAGGAGCTGATCCGGATCGAGGTAGAGCCGAATATCATCCGAAAGAGGGGCCTGAGCGGAGGCGATGCCAACCAGGGACAGAAGGAGGATGGCGGCAATCCCGAAGGCTCTCCGATTCATGGGCGGAACTTACAGCGGCGCACACGCCGCTTCAAGCCAGGTCGCGGCGTCGCCGTCCAGGTGGCCAAGAAGTCTCTCGCGGACCGAGCGATGGTAGTCGTCGACCCAGGCACGTTCGTGCTCGGAGAGAAGCGCGACATCGATCAGAGTGCGATCAAAGGGACAGAGCGTGAGCGTCTCGAACCCCAGGAACGACCCAAACTCGCTCGATTCTGGTGGGGTCACCACAACGAGATTTTCGATCCGGACTCCATACTGCTCCGGGCGGTAGATGCCGGGCTCATTGCTCACAATCATTCCGGTCCGAAGCTCCTGCGAGCTCTGGCTTGAAGCGATCCGGTGCGGACCCTCGTGGACATTGAGGAAGAAGCCGACGCCGTGTCCGGTACCGTGCTTGTAGTTCTTCTGTTCACGCCAGAGGAACTCCCGTGCAACAACATCAATCGCACCACCGGAAGTCCCGGCTGGGAATTGTAGCGTGGCGAGTCCGATGTGACCCTTGAGCACAAGGGTAGCATCTCGGCGTACCTCATCGGCAGGCTCATCGAGAGAGACGGTGCGTGTTATGTCAGTGGTCCCGTCACGGTACTGACCGCCGGAATCAACGAGATAGATACCCGCCGGCTCGATCGCCACGTCGGACTCTTCATCAACTGAGTAGTGAGGCAGGGCGCCGTGTCCGCGATAGGCCGAAATGGTGCGGAAGGCCTCACCCACAAAGCTCTCGTCTTCCTGCCGGAAGCTGCTGAGTTTGGCGGCCGCCGAGAGCTCGGTGACCGACTCGTTTCCAACCGCGCTCGTAAGCCAGTGAAGAAACCGAACCATGGCAACACCGTCGCGGACCATCACGCTTCGGACGTGATCAATCTGTGCCGGATTCTTGATCGCCTTTGCGATGGTCGATGGGTTTTGAAGCTCGATCCGTGCGACCTGCTCCGGAACCGATTGAGATGTGCCGACGCTCACTTGAGCGGGCGAGATCATCACGGAGTCGCTGATCGACGCAAGCCGATCTGCGAATGCGTCGTACGGAGCGATCTGAATCTCGTCCTGCTCGAGCGCCAACCGGACGTCGCCCTCCACCTGACGCGGGTGACAGAAGAGCCACACCTCGCTCTGTCCAATGAGGAGGTGCGTGACCGCGACCGGATTGTAGGGAACGTCGCTCCCGCGGATATCAAGAATCCAGGCGATGTCGTCGAGCGTGCTGACGACGTGCCACTCCGCATTGTAGCGCGACATCTCCTCCCGAATGAGCGAGAGCTTCTCGCCACGGCTCATTGCGCTGAACTTGACGTCGTGGATGGTGATCGGGTTGGCCGGGAGAGCAGGTCGATCCGAGTTGATCGCGCCGACCAAGTCATCTCCAGCGATGAGCTCGATCTCTGCAGCGGAAAGGGTGTCGCGGAGCGAACGGAACGTCGCGAGCGAGAGGCTCGCCCCGTCACATCCCACCGCTCCGCCGGCCTCGACCGTCTGAGTGAGCCAGGCAGGGTAATCGGGCACGCCCGGCTCCTGGAGACGAAAGAGTTCGATTCCGGTGCCTGCAAGCGCGTGCTCGGCTTCAAGGAAGTAGCGCGAATCGGTCCAAAGGCCTGAGCGGTCGTGGGTTACGACGACCGTTCCGGCGCTGCCCTGAAACCCGCTGATCCAGGCACGGTGGCGCCAGTGCTCAGGGGGATACTCGCTCTGATGTGGGTCCGCGCTCGGAACGACATAGGCGTCAAGATCGCGAGCCGACATCTCGCGGCGAAGGGCTGTGATTCGCTGCCTGATTTCCATCGCCCGGAGTATAGCATGCGCCCCCTGCGGCGCCACGCGCGCGGTAGGCTCGAGGCGAGAGCCCTCGCTGATGGGAGAAGACTCGGCTGAAGTAGAACGGGTCGGCTATCCCCACGCGGGCAGCGACTTCCGAGACTGATGCCGAGGTCGATCGCAGGAGTTCGCACGCCCAGGCGATCTTGATCTCGCGGTGGACTTCAAGGACGCTCCGGCCCAGGCCTGCCCTACATCGACGCGAGAGGGTCGAGCGCGAGACACTCAAAGCCGCCGCAATCGCCGAAAGATCGGTCGGCTCAGCCACATGATCCTCAAGATAGTCGCGGAGGACGATCTCAAAGCTCCCGGCCGTCGGCGCATCGGCTGATCGACCCACCTCGCTCACGATGGACTCGAGAATCTGGAGAATCGCGAGCCCCTCAGGACCGCACTGGTCCGGGAGATCGCTCCGATGGATGGTGCTGTGACGGTGCAGTTCCTCCGCAAAGTCGTGGACGTGGGGAGTGCGGAAGAACGGATCGTCGGTCTTCTCGCGAATCCGATTGACCAGTGACTCGGCGTAGGCTCCACGAAACCGGGCGTACGCATGTAGATAGGGCTGGGTGGGATCGCACATCATGACGCCGGCTTCGTCTCCGCGCACCAGTCCGACCATTCCATCGCCCAGCTCCATCTCCCCGGATCGTCCATCAATGATGACACTACCGCGTCCGCCAATGACGAGCGTGAGCATGGAGTCGCCCTGCTTCGTCACGCGAGTGGAATGGAAGGGACGCGCGTGGATTCGTCCAAGGGTTCGGACCCGGCAGGGGGCGAGCGATGCCATGCGCCGATACTACAGGTTATCGCCCCGATTCTCCATCCAACCACCCCGGTACGCGCCTATTCTCCTTGTATGAGAGCAAACGGACCAAAGGTGACGGTGATTGGGGCGGGTAGCTTCTTTTTTGGGCGACCGGTGATCTGGAACATGGTGTCGAGCCCCATTCTGCGGGAGGGGACGCTCGCATTGGTCGACACGGACGAGTCGGTTCTCAAGACAATGATGAGTATCGCCAGGCGAGCGATCGATGAAACCGGCGCCCCGCTTCGGCTCGAGGGTTCCACAGAGAGAACCGACGTCCTTCCGGACTCCGACTTCGTCGTCCTGACCTTCAGCAAGCGAAACGCTCACTACCGGGGGATCGACTGCGAGATCAGTGAGCGACATGGGATTCGGATGTGCTCGGGTGACACGATTGGTCCCGGCGGCATCTTCCGCGCGCTCCGGGAAATTCCCGTTGCGCTTGAGATTGCGCGGGACGTGGAGGCGCTCGCGCCCGCGGCGTGGATCCTCAACTTCGTGAATCCCGCGACGGTACTGGGGATTGCCCTTGATCGATTCGCGCCAAACGTGAGGAGTTTCGCGATCTGCGACGGTCCGCACGAGCCGTGGAATCGGATGAAGCTTTTGAAGCGGCTTGGCATCGTCTCACAAGACGCAGTCTCAATGCCCGTGGAGATCGAACAACACCTCGTGATGGACATCGTGGGCGTCAATCACTTCACCTGGGTCAGCCGATTCGAGTATCAGGGGCGCGACCTTCTTCCGGAGTGGAAGGCGTTGCTCGAGCAAGACGCTCGGGCGGAGCGCGAGAAGTTCACCGGCTCAGAAGGCGGGACAGACAACAACGCCTACTCAAAGGCGAAGTACAATGCCGCCTACGCGCTCGATCTCTTCTCTGTCTTTGGTGCATATCCCGACCGAATCGGCCACACGAAGGAGTACGTCCCCTACTACCAGGGTCTTGGTGTCGCCGCAAACGAGCCGGAGCCTATCACCATCTTTGACGCCGAGGAGCGGCAGGCAAAGATGGATGCGTTCTGGAAGGAGAACGAGGCCTATGCCTCAGGTGCGACTCCCATCTCACACTTCATGGAGCACGGAAAACCGGATCACGCGACAGACATCATCGAAAGCATGTGGGGCGATCTGGGGAAGCGCTTTATCGTGAACACCAGGAACAACGGAGCGGTCCCGAACATTCAGGACGACGCGATCCTCGAGCTCCGCTCCGACCTCGACATGGGGAGCGTGAATCCACGCCCGAGCGGGCCGATGCCCCTTGGGATCCGCGGTCTAACTCAGCAGGTGCTCGACACCCATGAGCTCACCGCGGCGGCGGGTGCTACCTACGATCGAGAGCTTCTGTTGAGAGCGCTGGCAACCGACCCCATCGTGAACAATCTCTCGGACGCGCGGCACGTTATGAACGACCTCCTGCAGGCCGAGCGAGAGATCCTACGCCCGGAGTGGTACGCGTAGCGAACGGTCGAGCGGCGCAAGAGGGCGTGCCTTTGGTACCTTCAGGTGATGAAGGTTGACGACAACGCCCGCACTGAATTCTGGAAGACCACGGAAGAAGAGGTGGGCGAACCGATTCTCTCATTCGCGATGGGCGCCTACTTTCCCGAGGAGGGGGCGAAGCGCCCGGTCTTTGGCCTCCTCTTTCTCACGAAGACCCGGATTCATTTCCGACACTTTGCCAAAGAGAGTTGGCTTCAGGTAGGCAAAAAGTCGAAGGAGATCTCCTTTGAGATCGAACTCGAGGGGCGCAGCCTGATCGTCCCTCCCAAGCTCGGCTGGTTCAGACGCCTCGTGATGGGTCACCTCTCCAAGGTGTTCCAGCTGGTGAGATCACCTTCGACCGGCGGCTTCTCGTTTACCGTCGAGAACAACGAGTCTGAGTTCGTATCGACGCTGACCGGACTGGTGGGCAGCTCGAGGGCTGAGAATGATTGACGCTCTGACGGCGCCAATCCGGAATGCGACGTGACTCTCACCGTCTCCCAGATTTCGGTCTTTCCCGTCAAATCGATGCGGGCAGTCCACCCCAGTTCGGCACTCCTGGTCGACACCGGCTTTGATCACGACCGCGCATGGCTCGTGATCGACGAGGATGGCATGTTCGTCACCCAGCGTCAGTTCCCCGCGATGGCCCGCATCCGTGCGCACGTCCTGGACGGAGCTCTCGAACTCAGTACCGACCATGAATCGACGCTTCGCCTACCGATTGTTCGAGAGGGTCCCTCTGTTCACGTGACCATCTGGGGCACAGAGTGCGCAGCCGTCGACCAGGGAGAGGCGGCGGCCAGGATGCTCACCCGCTACCTTGGGAGGCGTTGCCGACTCGTTCGCATGCACCCGAATCACCGTCGGCACCTCAGCTCATCATACGGTGGGAGCGGGGAGCAAAGCGTCGGTTTTGCCGACTCATCTCCCCTCATGCTGATCGGCCAGGCGTCCCTCGACGACCTAAACACTCGCCTCGCACTCCCGGTCTCCATGGACCGGTTCCGTCCCAATCTGGTGATCGCCGGCGGCGAGGCGTTTCAGGAGGACAGATGGAGCCGGATCTCCATTGGAGAGGTCACGCTCAAAATCGTCAAGGATTGCATTCGTTGCGAGATTCCAACAATCGATCAAGCGACCGGCGAGAAGGGTGTCGAGCCGATAGAGACCCTCGAGAACTACCGGGCTGGACCCTACGGCACACGTTTTGGTCGGAAGGTCGTTCACGAATCGCTGGGAACGATCTCCGTTGGTGACGAGGTCACCGTCCTCGAATGAGCACAGGTCGATCGACACAGCTTGAGGCTCGACGGAGGTGGCGAGAGGGAACGGTTGTCTCGGTGACCCACGGCAGTGAGAGGATGATCACCCTCCGCTTGCAGCCCCGCGAGTGGATTCCGCACACCGCCGGACAGCACTACGAGCTTCGCTACCCGGGAGAAGAGCTCTCGCGAGCGTTTTCCGTGGCGTCGAGCGCCCTCCCCGTCGGCGGAAGTGCGCCCCACATTCTCGAGTTCGGCGTCCTGGTGCGCCCGCGTGGGATGCTTACCCCCAGGCTTGCTTCGCTCGCACCCGGCGATCGTCTCGAGATTCGCGGACCCACGGGCGTG
>JANQQY010000212.1 GCA_028284845.1 Spirochaetales bacterium | reverse complement strand
GTCTCGTGCCATGAAACGCGGAAACGGCACTGATGATCAGGCGGCGAGCGTCCGGAACAGGATGCGAGCGAAGGATCCACTCGACGGCGGCGACGGCGGCCGCGGCATTCATGACATTGTGACCACCGGAAACATGCAAGGAGAAGAGGTCGTCACCAAGGCAAAACGTAATCTCGCCGGAGCCCTTTTTGACTGACTCAACCGCGTAGGGTCCGGCCGCCTTCGTACCGTATGGGATGAATTCCAGGTCGGGCCGTTCGCCGCGCAGCCTATCAGCAACACCGACCGCCCCGGCATCGTCAGCGCAGAAGATCAAGGCGCCCCCATGGGGAAGACGTCGCCCATACTCGACAAAGGCGTCGCTGACATCGGCGGCATCGCGAAAGTAGTCAAGATGGTCGGCCTCCACATTCGTTACCACGATCGCGCCGGGAGAGAACGAGAGGAAGTTGCGCCGATACTCACAGGTTTCGGCAACAAAGAAGTCGCCGCCCTGAACGAGCGTTGCGCGTCCGCCGACATCCGGAAGGGCGCTACCGGCCAGGACCGATCCTGGTAGGCCAAGTGCCTGAACCATCACCGCGACGAGCGCCGTCGTGGTCGTCTTCCCGTGGACACCGGAGATCCCAAGGGAGGGTTGCATTCTGGAGATCACACCGAGCGCCTCGGTGTAGCTCAGAATCGGCAGCTCAAGGGATCTACCACGAACAATCTCAGGATGCGACGAGGGATCGTATGCGGCGGAATAGACCAGCAATCCCGCATTCGCTTCCACATTCGCAGCGTCAAAGCCCTCGTAGTATCTGACGCCGGCAGCCTTGAGAAGCTGATCTGTGTAGAAGGTTTCAGCGATATCCGATCCGGTCACGGTCACGCCACGCTCGGTGAGAATCTCAGCGAGGGCTGCCATGCCGGTGCCCTTGATCCCCACCATGTAGACGAGGTCGCTCTCCAGGAGGAGTCGTTGCGCGTCCTCAGGAATCGGCATCGTTAGTCGATCTTTGGAAGATAGATCGAGGGATTCGCCTTGCCGAACCCGGAGTTCGACACGAGAGCTTCGGCTTCATCGTAGAGTTCGGAGAGCGGCTGCGGTTCCGGCTTGTAGTCGCGCGAGATACCGGGGCTCAGCTCTTTCCGCCATGGGTAGGTCTCGTACTCGTCCTCGATCTGTATTCGCTTTCGAATGAAGTAGCGCGGTCGCTGGCCCTTCTGTTCGACAAGGATGCCAAAGGCCCCCTGACCCACGTAGATGATGGTCTCGTTCTCGGCAACCTGCTCCTGCTCAATGAGGCGCTTGAGCATAGAGTCGAAGTTGACCGGACGGCCACTCTCCGGATCGGCAATGGCCGTCAGAATATTGCTGATGGGATCCCCGCTGATGGGGTCGGGTTCGTACTCGCGCTGAGGAACGGGCGGTGGCATGAAGTGCTTGGTGGGGTCAAAGACGCGCTCACGCTGCTGCCGCTTCTCTGAGTTCTGATTTCCTTTGCCTCGTCTGCGGGATCGCCCGCGTCCGCCGCGTCGTGCCAATTCGCTTTCCCTCAATCTCCGATTATTTTGAAAGCATACCAATGCCGAACTCACCGGATCAAGGACGCGCTCCGAGCGTGGTTCGCCTACTTCGATTCCTGCTCGCCCTTCCCGTTCTGATCTACCAGAAACTCATCTCGCCTGCCCTTCCACCGCATTGCATCTACACGCCCTCGTGCTCGCAATACACCAGGGAGGCGATCGCTCGGCACGGTATCATGGGCGCCCTCGCCGGTCTCCTCAGACTCTTCAGATGCATTGGAGGCCTCTACAAGGGCGGCCACGACCCTGTGCCCGAACGGCTCACAGCCGCCTATCTCTTTGGGAGCTTCAAGACGTTCCGAATCACGCGCGATAGGTAGCCCTTTACAGTTGTCCGCGCCTGATTGTATTCATAGGGCTGTCAGACGCTTATGGCTAAGAAACTCGTCATCGTTGAATCACCCACGAAAGCGCGAACCATTCGCCGGTTTCTCGGTCCCGAGTACCAGGTGGAGGCCAGCATCGGTCACATCCGCGATCTGCCTCAACGGGCATCGGATGTCCCCAAGAAGTTCAAAGAGTACGAATGGTCTCGACTCGGGATCGATGTTGAGAACGAGTTTGGACCGCTCTACATCACGCCCAAGGACAAGACAAAGATTGTTCGCGAGCTGAAGGCGAAGCTCAAAGAGGCCGACGAGCTTCTTCTCGCGACTGATGAAGACCGTGAGGGTGAGAGCATCTCATGGCATCTTATTGAGGTCTTGAAGCCGAAGGTGCCCGTCCGGCGCATGGTCTTTCACGAGATCACCAAATCGGCCATCCAACACGCTCTTGAGCATGGTCGCGAGATCGACATGAACCTCGTGAACGCGCAGGAGACTCGGCGAATCCTCGATCGGCTCTACGGCTACACGCTGAGCCCCCTCATCTGGAAGAAGATCGCCTACGGCCTCTCGGCAGGGAGGGTACAGTCTCCAGGGCTCAGACTTATTGTCGAGCGAGAGCGAGAGCGGATCGCCTTTGTGAAGAGCATCTATTGGGACCTTCGGGCGCAGGTGAAACGCCCGGAGGACTCGGACGAGAAGGCGTTTGAGGCTCGGCTCGAGTCGGTCGGCGGGAAGCGCGTCGCGAGCGGGAAAGACTTCGACGACGTGACGGGCGACGTTCTCGAGGGCAAGGATGTCCTTGTTCTCTCCGAGGACGAGGCGCAGGCTCTTGCGGGTTCGATCGAGAACGGGGCGTGGACCGTGCGTAGCCTGCAGGAGAAGAAGTTCAGCTCCCGCCCTGCTCAGCCGTTTATTACCTCGAGCCTTCAGCAGGAGGGGAACCGAAAGCTGCGGCTCTCGGCTCGAGAGACAATGCGGACGGCGCAGCGCCTCTACGAGAAGGGCTACATCACCTACATGCGAACAGACTCCCCCACGCTCTCACAGGAGGCGCTTACCGGAGCCCGGTCGGCGGTATCGAGTCTCTACGGCGACGAGTATCTCTCAAAGGAAGCCCGACAGTTCAGCGCCGGGACCTCCGACGCTCAGGAAGCGCACGAGGCTATCCGACCGGCCGGTGAGTCGTTCCGGCATCCCGACGAAACCGACCTTGAAGGTGCGGAGAAG
>JANQQY010000166.1 GCA_028284845.1 Spirochaetales bacterium | reverse complement strand
CCGCTCTCTGTCGAGTGACTTGATGTAGACGCCTCTGTCCAAGAAGAAACCGCATTGCTCCGCGAGCTCCGGCAGCGGATTCTGCAGACCGTCGTAGACGCGTGCAAGCAGCCCGGGTCCGAGTTCCACGGCGAGCAGCTCACCGGTGAACGAGACCTTGTCACCAACCCCGATGCCGGTGGTCATCTCAAAAACCTGGACCTCGGCGCGGTCTCCACGAACACGGATGACCTCGCTCTTTAGAGTCTTGGCCTCCGCGCCTTCACCGACCTCTATGTAGCCGACCTCGTTGAGTGCCACCTCGCCCTCAACCGCGACCGATACCATGTTGCCGTTGACACCAACGACCGTTCCCGTTGACTGGCTCATACCTTGGTCTCCTGGTAGTACTCACTCGTGATCTGATCGCTAATCGCGGCAAATCGCTTCTCGCCCTCGCTTCGTGAGAAGGTCTTCCGCCTCGCGATCACCTGCAGTTTGATGTAGTGCGCGACGATCACATCGATATCAAAGAAATGGTTCACCTCAAGTTCTTCGGCAAAGGCGAATCGTGCCCTGTTGATCAGGTCCTCGCCGGTAAGCGGAGACTCCGCCGCCACCGCTTCACGCGCAAGCTCCTCGTAAGCAGCCATATTCGTTTCCCCGGCGCCGTTTTCGCGCAGAAATCCCGACACTTCCTTGCCGGCTCTCTGGGCGCGAACCTTCGCGAGCGCGTTCCGGAGGTCGCGCTCAAAGTCGACCCAGCTTCTGACCGGCTCAGGCTCACTGCCACCGGCGTCTGGAGCGTCTATCCTTGCGAGAGGAAGCAGTTCTGCGTCGTCCTTATCAAGATGGTCGCCCGCAACCTCAAGAAAGTCCGACGGATCTTGGGCGTCACGATCTTCATACCGAAGCGTCGGTAGAGTTGCGACAAAGAAGTAGTAGCGGCTCAACGCTACGCGTCCTTCGCTGCCTCGCGGATCGTTTCCGCCAGGCGCGGCGTGACATAGCTTGCCAGGGCATCCGCGACTGCGGCGGCAGAGAAGTCGTAGTAGACACCGGTGTCGCGCGAGGCGATCCGAAATCCCGCCGCTACCGCTGACGATGCCTTGATCTCGGCTCCCTCGCCCAGCGTGGCAACCAGTTTCGCTCTGAGCGACGACTCGACTTTGGATAGATCCGACTCGGAAACAATGACATCGATATTCTGCCCGGAGTCTTTTGCCCACGAGGTGATGACTGCCATGACCGCATCCTGAAGCGCAGACTCATTTAACGCATCAGCCGCTGCGCTCTCGATCACATGTTTGAAAATTGCGGTAAGTTGGCCTTGCACGCTCAGCACCGTATCACGCGCCGCCTGACGGACAGCTTCCTTCCCGGACGCCTCCTGCTTCGCGCGGTCCTGCTCGGCCTTCGCTACGATCGCAGCAGCTTCCTGGCGCGCCTTGTCGAGCGCTGCCTGCGCGCGCTCTTCGGCGGCAGCGACGATCTGTTCCGCCTGCTTCTCCGCCTGTTCGACACCTTCACTCTTGATACGGTCGATTAGTTCGCTGACCTGCGTGTCCATGGCTCCCTCGTTTGAAGTGACTTCGCCAATAGTAATTGACTGGCTGGGCGCCTGCAAGGGGAAATTGGAGATTCTGTTAAATATGGCCGAGTCGGAGATCGCCGTGAATTTTGTAGACGTTTCGGTCGCGGTCGACGCGCAACTCCCTCTGGGGGAAGTAATACCCGAGTTTCTCCGCGACTTGATCAGCCACCTCCTCCTCGATCATCTCTCGGATATCCCGAGGAACCGAGTCGAGTGTCACCATGTCGATCTGTACAATATAGCCGCGTCCGATCTTCGAGCCGAAACCCGCGGTGAAGGTGGCGCCAACGTTGAAGAGCCCATCATGTGCGCTGTTCGATGTGGTTCCTCGAGCCGGTCGTGAGGGATGGAGCTGGTACTTCCGGCCGTACTTTTCCTCGAGGTAGTGGTCGATTGAGTCGAAGAGGCGGCGTAGCTTGCTCTCAAACTCAATCAGACTCGGATGTCTCACCAATCAACTCGCCACTCGATCAGCTCTGTATCGCGGGCGACATCGCCGAGCGAGAGACTAAGTTCTGCGGTTGATTCGTCGAGAAGTTCGCCCGGCTGAGCTGTGGAGATATCTGCAGGGGCGTTCAGCCGAAGCGTGATGGTGTAGTCGTCCAGGCTGGCAGCAAGATCGGGCGACGCATCGGCGGATCCGTCCGACAGGCGGTAGGTCAAGCTACCACCATCGTCGTCCAAGGCCACGGTGAGTGCTTCGCGACCAAGAAGCAGCCCGAGCGTCTCAAGTGTATCGAACGACAGTCGCGCCTGAACGGTGATGTCGCCATCGTTCGAAGAGAGGGAGTATGAGCGCAGTCGCGCACCAGAGACGAGAGCGGCCTCTTCGAACTCTTCCCTCGTGACGGGAATAGGCCGTGCGACGTCGCTCTCGTCGAACACACCCAGCCCGTAGAGCTCTTCAGAAAACTCGTAGGTGAGGCGCACCTCTCCCGAGCCGTCTTGCTCGAGCGTGATTTCCATCTCGCTGGAGATGCAGCCGGTGAGGAGAATGGCGATCAGCACGACAGGAGTAAAGCGGCGCATGCGGCGATAGTACCAGAGCTCTTCTGACTCGCCCACTGTCATCCGAGCACTACCAGGGTCTTGCCGAATCCTCCATCCTCCGGCGCAGCATACGATACGGAGCTTACATGGGGGTTCGCGCGGAGCGATTCGCGAATCCCGCGTTGCAGGATCCCCTCCCCCATTCCATGGATGACACCGAACTGGGTCATTCCGGAGATGAGGGCTTGGTCGATCTGCCGATCGAGTTCCGCAAGCGCCTCGTCCAAACGCCTGCCGCGAACGTCGAGCTCGATCGAAGGGCGCGCGGCACCCATGGAAACGCTCACCTGTGGTTTTGCCTCTGCAGTCGGCGTGGCTACCGCGCGGAGATCGCTCTCCGGCAGTGGAAGCTTGACGTTTCCGGCCTGAACGATCCAGGTGGCGCCCTTCCCTCGCCTGAGCACCGTGCCTCGCCGACCAGAACGAGCGATCACGACCTCTGAGTGTGGTGCGATCTCGGCGTGTGACTCAATCGTCTGCTCTCTCTCGCGACGTCGTCTGGGAACGGGCTGTGCTGATTCGCGTTCAGAGTCGATTCGAGTGTCCGTTTCCGAGATGAACTCCTTGACCGCCTTGGTCTTCGCTGAAGTCAGCTCGCCTTCACGGAGCTCTCGGACCAGGTTCTCCAGCCGACTTCGTGTCTCGGACGCCCACGACTCAAACTCTCGGACTCTGCCGAGCCTGACTTCGCGTTCCCTCTCGTTGAGGCTCTCTTGCAGCTCTGCAAGTGCGGCCTCCTGCGCGGAGACGTGGGATCGCTTTGACTCGAGCGTACGCTCAAGCTGCCGGAGCTCCTGCTCTCGGTCGGTCAGTCGCCGAATGATCCGACCCGTGTCGTACTCCTCGCCGGAGAGATACTCCTTTGCTTGACGCGTGACACTCTTGAGGACACCCATGTGGCGAGCAATATCGACGGCGTGGCTCGAACCCGGAACGCCCGGAACGATGTGGTAGGTCGGCCGAAGGCTGTCGCTATCGAATTCGACAGAGGCGTTTGTCGCCCGCTCATGTACAAAGCCGTAGTGCTTCAACCGGCCGTGATGCGTCGTTACGATGGTGTAGGCGTTACGTGTGAGAAGTTCGTCGAGAACAGCCATCGCGAGCGCGCCGCCCTCTTCCGGGTCGGTTCCGGAGCCCAGCTCGTCCAGCAGGACCAGCGAGTTCTCGTCCGCGTGGTTGAGGATCCGAGCTACGTTCCTCATGTGGCCGGAGAAGGTGGAGAGATTCTGCTCGATGCTCTGCTCATCTCCAATGTCGGCGTAGATCGCGGTGAAGAGCGGAATCTCGGTACCGGGAGCCGTAGGCACGTGGAGTCCAAACTGGTGCATCATGGCAAAGAGGCCAACGGTCTTGAGCGAAACGGTCTTGCCGCCCGTATTCGGTCCGGTGACGATGAGGACCCGCTTGCCGTGAGGTATCTCGACGTGGATGGGAACCGCAGTATCTCCCAGGAGTGGATGCCGCGCTGATCGAAGGATCAGGCCGTTCTCCGCAAACCCAGCTCGAACGGCGCCGAGGTCTCGGCCGTGTCTCGCTCTGCACATGATGAGATCGACGCGCGTCACCCAATCGACACACGACTCGATCCGGTCAAGATCTTGACGCGTTCGATCGGTTAGCTCGCGCAGGATCTTCAGGAGGGCGTTCCGATAGCGGTGTTCCGATTCGACAACGGTGTTGTTCAGTTCTACGAGAGACGCCGGCTCGATAAAGACCGTCGATCCGGTGCCGGATACCTCGTGCACGATTCCGGTCACCTTTCCCTTGTGGTTTGCCTTTACCGCAAGGACGACGCGCCCGTCGCGTTGGGTCGGTACCGTGCTCGAGAGGATTCCCCTTCCCGCCTCGGTCGTCGCCATTGAGCCGGCTTCCCTCGTCAGACTCTGCTGCGCCTTCTGTATCTCCAACCGGATGGCGCGGAGCTCAGGGATCTCCCGTTCACGAACCGTCCCGTCGGGGTCGACGAAACGAGCGAGGTGATCACGAAGCGGCTCAATCTCGAGTTCGACCGCGAACGCACCCTCGGCAAGGTTCAGACTCGCCTCCTTGGCGGCCTCGTTGAGGTATCGATCGAGATCAATGGCGCTTGATAAGTATGTGATGAGGTCGCCGAACTGCTCCGCCTCAAGCATGGTTCCTTCGCGTGAGATGCGCACAAGGGTCTCACTCTGGCTCGGGAACGAGAGCGTTGGTGACGAGATGGTCGTTTCCAGGAGGGTTCGCAGGAGATCAACCTGATCGAGGGTCTCCGCGATTTCGGCACGGTCGACGAGAATGCGCTGCTTCCGGATGACCGATTCTGCCTCCCGTGTCAGGCAACGATCGCGGACCTGAGCTCGAATCTTCTCAAACTCGATGACTCGAAAAGAGTGACGGTTCACGTGGCCTCCAGAAGCTCTTCGATCTCGTTCCGCAATCGAAGATAGCTCTCGTATCTGCGAGGATGAATGTGAGTCCCGACGGCTCCGATGACGGCGCACTCCGGTTCAGATCGATGGGTGCAGTCGTCCAACCGGCAGCCTCCAAGATGATCGCGAAACTCGCGGAAACAGAAGGGCAGCTCTTCGCTTGGTATGTGGCGGCAATCGAGTTCGCGCACGCCTGGTGTGTCGATCAATTCAAAGCCATCCCCGTGGAGGAGGCGTCCGGCTGATGTCGTATGTCTTCCACGGTGAAATCGGTCGGTCGTTCCAACAGCCTGCTCCTGCTCGCCGAGAAGCGCGTTCACGAGCGTCGACTTCCCCACACCGGACGGACCAACCAAGACTGTCCGTCTTCCGCGATGGGAACGGCATGCCATTGCTGCTCGAATCCCTTCGCG
>JANQQY010000135.1 GCA_028284845.1 Spirochaetales bacterium | reverse complement strand
GTCCTGAAGATCTGTGACAGTGACCGAAGCCCCATGGCGTGCGCAGTACCGCGCGGCTGCGACCCCACCACCGTGGAGGCCAAGACCCATCACGGTTACGCGAGTTCCCTCGAGGTGCCTATGCAAGAGTTCCCACCAGTTCGAACTCCCGCTCGTCCAGCTCATTGAGGTATGACCGGAGAGAGAATGAGCGCCACGCGTCACCAAGCACTTCCTCAGAATGGGCGCGAAGCCGCACGAAGTCGGGGAGCTCTTCCGAGAACTCGTTCATCTCGACTCCTCGTAATGACTCTTCGATCTCCTTGACGTGGGGCAAAAGGAACGACCTGCCACGGCGTGCTATCTGGACCGCACGACGCCGTTCCTCCTCATTCACTGCGGGAGTCGCGTGCGCGATCGATCGGTACTTGCAGCTGAACGGATAGTAGGGATAGGTCTGCAGGCCGAGCGGCGTCAGGAGCCGACTGAAGAACTTGGTGAGGTCGCGGTCGAGCCACATGCCGGCTCGCATGTAGCCGCGCCCCGTCTCGCCGATCCACGTGTCACGAATCGGCTGCTCAATGGTCATTCCAACGATCCGGTCTCTGCGCGTTTCAACCGACTCCAGAGGGAACAAGTCGGCCTCCAGAAAGAGATCCCGCGTCTCATAGAGCGGCGTCACCTGATTGGAAGTTCGCTCAATGCGCGTTCCGTGGCTGGGTCGGAAGGTGAGGTCGACTCGGGCAAGATAGATAAAGCGCTCTCCTTCAATCTCGTAGAGCCGGAAGAAGACCGGAACATGGTTGGATGCCGGGTCAAAGAGGTGCGTAAGCCCGTCAAGGAGATTGGGAACAATCTCTGCAAGTTGAGCGATGACCGAGCGGACGCACTCGCGGAGCTCCGGCTGAGGTCGCTTCTGACCAAGCGGATGGTGGACCGGAAAGCTCCCTACGCGGATCGCCCGTGGCAGGCGGAGGAAGAACTCCTCGTTCTGGGAGAAGTGCCGTGTCACGACGGGAGTTCCAGCCACCATGGGTGATCGAGATTGCCGCAGGAGGGCGTTGATCTGGGAATCGCTGAAGCCGAGTTGGAGGGCTCCGGATGGCACCACCATGAGCATCGAGCATACCGACAATCGTCGGTTGTTGGGAGTTCGAATGTGATCTATTCTGAATTATGCGAAGGGTTGCTCTTTGCCTGGTCCTCATTGTGAACGTAGCTGCTTCGCTGATTGCGCAGGAGTCGCCGTCGGCGGCAATTGTCGTGTTCGCGGAAGGTGACGCGATCACCTTGATCCGTGACTCCCAACTTGCGCGATTCGATGCCTTCCAGATCCTGGGAGAGCCGCTCTATGCCGGCGACCAGCTCTCCACGGAGAACGGCACCTATGTCGAAATCCAGCTTCTCGGCTCCAGATCGATCGTCAAGGTTTCCGAGAACACGACGCTTACGATCGCTGAGCTCAGCGGCGCCGGGGAGAGCCTCATCGATGTAGCCTACGGGCGTGTGCGCTCCCGGATCGAGCAGCTGTCGGGCACGCAGCGCTTTGAAGTTCGCGGCCTGACCGCCGTTGCGGGAGTTCGTGGGACCGAGTTTGGGTTTGATCAGCTGATCGATCCGGTGAGCGGAGGTGTCGTCGGCAGGATCTACAC
>JANQQY010000131.1 GCA_028284845.1 Spirochaetales bacterium | reverse complement strand
GTATCTGATCAGAGGTACCTGTGCCGGCGACATGGCGTCGGACGGCACCCATCTGATCGACTCAATTCTCTTTCTCGTAGACGATCCTTCGTGGTCCTGGACCTTCGCGTCGGGTTTTCGAGCCGACTATCCAACGATGGATTCAGCCGGGTTGAGGCGCGATACCGGAAGCGGATTCGACAAGGTTGAGGGGTGGCGTTTTGGGCATCCCGTGGAGGACGGCATGTTCGCAGTCGTCGAACTGGAATCCAGAACCCGTGTAGAGCTTCTGACGGGTGATCTCCGATCTCCTGGTCGTCCCTACCACGATGTAGAGGTCATTGGGACCGAAGGGGCGCTTTGGCGATCGGGCGACCAGCCCGGACCCAACCTCTACCGCCGATCCGCCGATCGGTGGGAACTCGTCGAAAATGTTCCCAACGAGCCCGCAACCGATCGAATTGCAATGTCGTACAAGAGACTCCGAGAGATCGCACAGGAAGGTGCCCCTGTCGATGATCATCCCCTCGGAATCGGCCACGCCATGCTCGGGTTCGAACTGCTGATGGGCATCTACGAGTCCGCCCGGATCGGAGCGATGATCCGGCCGCCGGTGTCACAGGACCGGTTTCCGCTTGCTATCGAGCTCGGCCTCTAGTCGGCAGATCTGATCACAACTCATGTTGGCATGGCGATCGTTCGAATGGGACCGTCTCTTCCTGCGGACCGGCGTGACTCGCTGATTCCCGGTCGCGCTTCGCTGATTGATAACATATCGTTTCTTGTTGAGAATTATGAAATGTTTTATTACAATGAGCTCGGCATCGAATCGATGCACGAACAAGGAGGAAATGATGAAAACGTTGTTTCGCTTGGTCACGGGCTTTGCAGTATTGCTTCTGCTCGCCGCGCCTGTCTTTGCAACTGGAGCGGATGAAGAGGCTGGAGCCCCCGCGCGCACGTCGACGACTGATGAGAGTCCGACGGGACCGTATGAGCCGCCGATCTCGGTGAGCTATCATGCCTTTCACCAGCCGGCTCAGGACTTCCTTGAAGGGGACAGCTTCGAAGACAATCTCTGGACCAGAGCCTACAGCGACGAGCTTGGGGTGGAGCTCTCCTTCCCCTGGTCGGCACAGAGCGGTGACGCGTACCGGCAGCGATTGAACATTGCTATCGCAACGGGTCAACTCGCCGACATCTTTTCGGTAAGTCCCATCATCTTTGGACAGCTTGTTGAGGACGGCCGCCTCGCTCCGCTCGATGACGCATGGGAGTACATGTCTGATGACGGGCGTGCGATCATGGAATGGTCGCCGGTGACGCGGATTGCAGGAACTCGGGATGGTGTCCTGTACGGGATTGCTGAAGCGCGTGGGCCTGAAGGAAAGAACCTCTGGGTTCGACAGGACTGGCTGGATGCACTCGGCCTTGATGCTCCGCAAAGCGTTGCGGAGTTCATTGAAGTCGCCCGTGCCTTCACCTTTGATGATCCTGACGGGAACGGGCAGGACGACACGATCGGCTTTGGCATCTCGGGCGAACTGGACGACGCATTACAGACGTTCTTCAGCGGATGGGGTGGCTACCCAATCAGCAACTTCTGGGTGGAGTCGGGTGGACAGCTTGAGTACGGGGCAATCCAACCCGGCATGCGCGAAGCCCTTCGAGCACTTCGTGCGATGTTTGAAGAGGGTACGGTCGATCCGGAGTTCGGTGTCAAGGGCGAGGGCGAACTCTATGATGATATTGCGGCCGGTCGCGTCGGGATGTACGCAGGGTACTTCTGGTCGCCACTCTGGCCGCTCAACGCCCTCAAGGGTGAAGATCCGGAATCGGATTGGGTCCCTGTCTACTTCCCATCGCCGAGCGGAGAGCCCGCACCTGAGCCGCTTGACCTCACCCCAGGTGAGTTCTGGGTTGCTCGTGCAGACTTCCCGTATCCGGAAGTGCTCGTGAAGATGATGAATCTCTTCCTTGAGTACCAGGATGAACAGCCTGAGTACTTCAACCAGATCGATGCGAATGGCGAGGTCCTTGAGCTCTTCCATCTTGCTCCTGTGCAGTACAACACGTGGCGGAACAACGTCGATGCGGCCGCCGCGATTCAGCGCGCGATCCCGGTAGGTGAGATTCTGCCTGAGCACGGTGTGGCCCCGGCCTCCATGTTCGGGGCCGAACAGGCAATGCTCTACGCAACCGGAGCCGATACAACCGCAACACCGTGGGCGTATCACAAAGTCTTTGCGGACGGCGGTTCCATGAATCTTGTCCGATGGCGAATGGACAATGACGGCTACCTTGAGAACGCTTTCTTTGGTCCACCCGGAGACGCTTGGTTGCGGCATGGCCAGGCGATTAACGACCTGGTTGAGGAGTGGTACGTCAAGTTCGTGACCGGGGAAGAATCCATTGATTCCGACTGGGATGCCTACATTGACGCCTTTAGCAACATCGGAGGGGCCGAGGTCACTGCCGAGGTGAACGCGTGGTTCGAGAACCAGTAAGCGATTCCGAATCGAAATCAGGAGGGAGGGCCGGTGCGTCCTCCCTCGTCTCATCGCAGGTGGAGATGAGACGGGAACTCGATCGCCGGCGGAGAGTCCGCAACAAGGTTCCCGAGTGGCCTCTGCACGTAATGCTCATCCCGGCCGTCGCCGTCATCTTCATCTACAGCTATCTGCCGATGTACGGGCTGCGGATGGCCTTCCAGGACTTTCGCGTCTCACGCGGCCTCTTTGGCGAGCAGGAGTTCATAGGCCTGGACAACTTTCGCTTCCTCTTCCGGATGCCGAACTTCCTGCGAGTTATGGGAAACACGCTGTGGATCGCCTTTCTAAAGATCGCGTTCGGCCTGATCGCACCGCTTGTGGTGGCGCTTCTGCTTAATGAACTCTCAAATCAGGGAGTCAAGCGAGTCATACAGACGGTCATCTATCTGCCGCACTTCCTGTCGTGGGTCATTCTTGGCGGCATCCTTGTGACGATTCTGTCACCGAGCTCGGGAATTGTGAATCAGGTTCTTGGGTGGCTTGGCATTGGTCCCATCTTCTTCCTGGGGAGTAACGACTGGTTCGTTTTCACCTTGGTCTCTACGGAACTCTGGAAGAGTACCGGCTGGGGGACCATTCTTTTTCTGGCGGCTATTGCCGGGATCGATCCGAATCTCTACGAAGCCGCTACCATTGACGGTGCGGGACGGTTCAAGCAGACCCTCCATGTGACGATCCCGGGGATCATTCACGTAATCGCCCTGCTTCTTGTTCTGAGTCTTGGAGACATATTGAACGCCGGCTTTGATCAGGTGTTCAACCTCTATAGCCCCGTTGTCTACGAGAGTGGAGATATCATTGATACGCTGGTCTACCGAGTTGGGTTGCTTAATGCGCAGTTCAGCCTTGGCGCGGCCATCGGCATGTTCAAATCGGTCGTATCGCTGATTCTGATCTCCTCGTCGTATTTCCTGGCAACTCGATACCTGAACTACCGGATATTCTAATGGCACAGCTCTTCAACCGCAGGCCCGCATCCAGAATCAAAGCGTCACCCGCCCGGATTGCCTTTTCAATAGCCAATCACATCGTGCTGATACTCGGTGCTGCATTGTGCCTTGTCCCGATGATTCACATTCTCGCCGTTTCGCTCAGTTCTCCAGGCCCGGTTGCGGCCCAGAGGGTGGGCCTTTGGCCGATTGGATTCACCTGGAGCGCATACGAGTGGGTCGTGGGAAATCCCGATTTCCTTCGCGCGATGGGCGTGTCGTTCTTGCGAATCGGCCTTGCGGTCCCAATGAGTCTTTTCTTCACCGTCATCACTGCCTACCCACTCTCGAAGGAGAAGAAGTACCTCCGAACTCGGGGCGCGTACGTCTGGTTCTTCTTCCTCACGATGCTCTTTTCCGGCGGTCTGATCCCAAGCTACATGATCGTCCTTGCTACGGGGCTGATCGACACGATCTGGGCGCTCGTTATTCCCGCCCTCACGTGGCAGGTCTTTAACATGATTCTCGTCCTCAATTTCTTCCGGCAGCTACCAAAGAGCCTGGAGGAAGCGGCATACGTGGATGGAGCTGGGCATTGGATGGTCCTGTTCCGGGTCTACCTTCCCCTCTCGAAGCCGGTGATTGCGACGATTACCCTGTTTACGGCGGTGACGCATTGGAACTCGTGGTTCGATGGGATGATCTATATGAACTTCCCGGAGAACCAGCCGCTTTCCACGTACATACGCAACATCCTTCAGACGCTGGAGGACGTTCGCCTGACGATCCAGGACGTGTCATTGATCGAGTTCCTGAACAACGACACCGCTCGCGCCGCCCAGATCTTCGTCGCGGCGCTGCCGATCATCCTGGTGTACCCCTTTCTGCAGCGCTACTTTGCGAAGGGCATCATTCTTGGGAGCGTAAAGGGATAATCATCACGTAGCTGTCTGCCGGTTTATGATGATGTGTCGTCGTTCCGATAGTCCTGTCCGTCGGCTGAGCCGACTGGGCTGGGACAGGAGCGATCGCAGACAGGCCGGATCATCGGCATAGTCTCATGACTCTCATCCGTGGTCGCGGTGATGATCGTGAGCGCCATGCTCGCCCTGGTGCATTCCGGTGCCAGGTACTGCACTGGTTCCACGATGAAGTCTGACTCGATTGGGTCGACGTAGAGCGTGAGCCGATCGCTAACGCCTTCTATGAACTCGCTTGTGATCCCCATGAACATGATGTGAAGGCCACCCCGTTCAAGAACTACTTCGCGACGGGCCGGAGCGTCGATGCCTTCAACTTGCTCCATCCTCACCCGGCCATTCACGACCGTGTGGGTGTGAGGTTCAATCGCGCCCCGCGAACCCATCCGAGAATCGATCGAGAAAAGCGTCCTTGCGATGAGAGAACAGCAGAAACAGATTGCCGAGAACCGTCCGTATCTGGTCGAGGCGATCGACCGGATCACCCAGGTCACAAAAGAACCGGCCAAACGAAGACAATCGACCACCGCCGCGATACGTAAAACTCTGGGCATGACACGCGGCCGCACGAAGGCTGACCTTCACAACCTCCTATCCTCAATACAGTTGGGAGAAACGGACAAAAAAGTGGCCCTGCACAGTTTTGACCATGCAGGGCCTTGTTCGCGCCAGCTCCCCCGGTTGGACGAGTTTAGAACTTATTGCTACGAGAACGAAGTCCCGGAGATTCCAGTGTTGCTTCGATCCGTGATGTGATGCTATGCATCGCAACGGGGTTCGCTGGTAGTCGGAAGGGAAAACCGGGGGGCGGCCACAGCCCAACGACTCGATTGGTGGTTCGGGCGAAAACGTGCAGCCGTTCGACAAGAATCCTCAGGGCATCTGGGTAGTAGACTCCAATCTCATTAAGGACCCGGTGGTCAGCGTGGGGTTGCGGACACATCCAGAGATAGGAATAGCAATCCCGAGTGAGATGTTACTTGAAGCGTCGGTAGGCAACGCGATTGAGAACTGGGCACGAAAGTTCAGCCACTTGAAGGAGTTTGCTCACCGCATCTTGGTTGTTCGTAACACTGCGGAGCTGATCGAACATCATGCCATCCCCTCGGGCAACGTTGAGTTCCTCGCTGATCCGTACTTTACTCCTCGCTTCGGTCAGATATGCCAGCTCGCGATGCGCGCAAAGAACGCCGATCCATCCGCAACTCGTGCGATGCTGAAGATTGAGAGATCGGCGCGTGAGGTGCAAGCTGGCCGGACCGACCATATCGACGGTATTCGCCAGTGCGCGAAACTGAACGTCAGTCAATACAGGGAATCGGACATACAGAAGATTCGTGCCGGAAAGGAACCAAGCAGCGATTTCGTTGTGACGTTCATCCACAATGTCACCGAGAACTTTGTGTACTCACTAGACGATGTTGCTGCAGCCGTCGACAATCTGTTCTTTGACTTCAGGTTCAGGTTCTTCCTCTTCTACGAGATATACGTGATCGATCATGTATCGTACGGCGGGACGTTTGACCTGAGCGATCGGACGGTGGATCATGACATGATCGACCTTGGAGTTGCAGTCACCGCATCCTACTTCGACGGTCTCCTGAGTCTCGACAGGAAGCTCTTCAGGTACTACACGACTGCCAGATCAATCCTTGATTCGATGCAAGACGAAGCCATGGGACCGGACGCGAATCACGTAGACCGAAACTGAACAAGCTTGGCGACCTCGAGTGAAGGCGCCACGTCGGTCACACTTCGGAAAGAATGCCAGGGGATGCGCCGGGGGGCCCTGCTCGCCGCGGCGACCGGTCTTCGGCACGGGTGCGAATACCGGATGTCGACGGCGTGTAGTTAGGGACGGGGCGGTTCTCACCCGTGTAGATCTTCGTCAGACCGCCACTACCAGAAGAGATCATGGTGGTGAGCTGTGTCCCCACCGCAACTTGCAACTCCTCATGAATCGCGCCGAAGTACCGGTGCCGATCATCTCAGAGACAATCAGAGTCGCTTCACCGACCAGGGAGCACTTCGCAGAAGAGCTCCGGCAGCCATTCCATCTCTTCTCTTTCGGTTTGAGCGTCCATGCTCAAACGACTCCAGCCACAGGAGGCAGGACGCCGACGTGGCTGCGCAACCAAACCGTAAGGGGCAGGAGCCAAGTAGCGTGCGGTGTGGCTCTTCTACCCGCCGGAGTACCGAGCAGAAACGGAGTGACCACTTCTGCGAACCTGCCCTTGATTCAGGCACTCGGGTTTATACAATGACCGGGGTGGGAGCAATCAACGTGGTGTAGCTGAGGCCAAAGATCAGTGGGAAGCCCATCGACAGCGCATGCACGGGTGTTCCTTAACGACGGGGCCGACACGATCGGCAAGTCGGCAGAACAGGGAGAGAACAGTGATGAACAAACGACACGGCAGATTTGGCATAGTGGCAAGCCTCTTTGTCATCGGGCTTGTTGTGGTGAGCCTGAGTGGCTGCCCGAGCGCCGGAGCCGGGGGAGGCGACACCGGGGGTAACGATGATGGTGATGGCGACCCGAGTCCGACAGCAGTCACCTTTGAATCAGCCGTGCAAACCGGCGGGGCTACAGGCTCTTCCGACTCGACCGGTCTGACGCTCACCTTTGACGTTGACCCAACAACACTCACCGCTGATGACATCACGGTTACCGGTGCGACTAAGGGAGCGTTGTCGGGCACAGGCACGACCCGGAGCCTTGCCATTTCTGCCATCACCATTGGTGACGGAGAGACCGTGGAAGTTGCGATTGCAAGCCCGTCAGGGTTCACGATAGTCGGCTCGCCGCAGACAGCCGTTGTATACCGAGCGGTCATTGGGACCGCGTATCAGGGCGGAATCATCGCCTACGTCTACCAGCCCGGTGATCCGGGATATGTGCCCGGCGAAACGCATGGCCTCATCGCGGCAACAGAAGACCAGAGCACGGGGATCCAGTGGTACAACGGGAGCTACACGGATACCGGAGCAACTGGATTAGCATTGGGCGACGGGCAGGCGAATACTGACGCCATCATAGCAAACCAAGGGGCCGGGAGTTACGCGGCACAAGTAGCCGCTGACTACACGAATACTGACACCGGAACCGGTGTGTACTCAGACTGGTTCTTGCCAAGCAGGGACGAGTTGAATGCGTTGTACGAGAATCTGCACAATCAGACGCCCCCGGATGGAGGTTTTGCGGACACCAACTACTGGAGTTCCTCGGAGAGCAATTCTATCAACGTGTGGCTCCGGGCCTTCAGCAATGGCGTCCAGCTCACCAGCAGCAAGCTCAACAACCTACGGGTTCGGGCTGTCCGGGCTTTTTAGCTATTGGACTATTCAACTCTTTTTTCTGTATTGGGTGCCGGGGGCGGTAGCCCCCGGCCGGCTGCGCGTGCGGAGCAGCAGTGCACTGTACTATGACTTGCCGGTGTATCAGGACACGTACCACCTTATCCTTAAGGTCTTTGAGCTCACGAGGGAGTTCCCCCGAGAGTACAAATATACGCTGGGGCAGGATATGAAGCGGGACGGACTGGTGTTGGTGCGCAGCATCTACCGAGCGAACAAGGCGAAAGAGAAACGGTAGCACTTGGAGCGGTTTCTAGATGACTTTGAAATCCTCAAACTGGAGCTCCGTCTCTGTACCGATCTCAAGATCCTCTCGATCAAGAAGCAGGCGCAGGTGGCGGAGCTCATGGAGGGTATTAGAAAGCAGATTACCGGGTGGCGGAATGCTTCCCGGTGAATGTCAGAACCGGTCGTGCCACGGTGTGGCCGGGCGAACAAGGCTTAGGACAAAAGCGGCGGGGGGACCGTCGGTGACGGAGTTGTCGCCGGTGGTATACGAGTATGCTTCGGACGCGCGTCCGTGGTCATCAACACATCTCCGCGTAAGACGGTTGGAGGTTTTGCGGACACCAACTACTGGAGTTCCTCGGAGAGCAATTCTAACAACGCGTGGAACCAGAATTTCAACCCGGCGACCAAGGTCAGAAAGCCGAACTGCTCCGATTCATCATGCCCGGCTCATTGCTCCAGCGAGACCAGATCGTCCCCATCTACGCGCCCCCATTCGACATCATCCACCAGATGACTAAAAAGGCAAAAGAAAAGGCGATTCCCCGGAAGGAATCGCCCTGTCCAATCGCGCTCCCCCGGTTGGACTCGAACCAACGACCTAGTGGTTAACAGCCACCCGCTCTACCGGCTGAGCTACAGGGGATCAAGGCTGCCAAGTTATCGAAGGTCAGGGGGAGGTGTCAACAGGCCATTCCGTGAAGGGAGAGCGTGCGCCACACCCTTGGCACGTGGTTCCTTGCAGGCCGGTTCGATCGATCTGATATCCGCGGCGGGTGACAAGCGGTGCGCCGCAGTGGCGACAATGCGTGACATTGTGTGCGCCCGTGTTGCCGGTGTAGACGTAGCGGAGATGTTCGGAGGCAATTCGTAAGGCGCGCTCGATCGTCGAGATGGGCGTTCTGGCCACGGTCCTCTTGTAGGCTGGACGGTATGCGGAGAGGTGTAGTGGAACGTCAGGAGAAATGGTGGCTACGAATGCGGCGATCTCGCGGACTTCTGCGTCTGAGTCGTTGAAGCCGGGGATAAGCAGGGTTGTGACCTCCAGATGGGTCAGAGATCCGGCAATCTGTACGAAGTCGCACACGGTGGAGAGGCTTCCACCAAGAGAACGGTAGTGGGCTTTGGTGAACCCTTTGATGTCTACGTTGACGGCGTCCATTAGCTCGAGTAGTTCCTCTGCCGGTTCGCGACGGAGGCTTCCGTTAGTGACGAGTACATTCGCGAGTGCTGAATGGTGTGCCAGCGCCGCGCACTCTGCGACGAACTCGAAGTGGACGGTTGGCTCGTTGTAGGTGAAGGCGAGTCCGATGCTGTCGACATCGAGGGCTCTGCTGACGAGCTCCGCCGGAGTGACCCGCGTTGAGCCTGGAGGGAGTGCCTGCGAGATGGCGTAGTTTTGGCAGAAGTCGCACGACAGATTGCAGCCAAAGAGGCCGACGCTCGCGATCGTGGCTCCCGGCGCGAAGTGATAGAGCGGCTTCTTTTCAATCGGATCTACTGCAAAGGCGGAGACGTGGCCGTGGAACGGGAGCATCGGTCCAGACGTTCCTCCAACTCGCACGCCGCAGACGCCGCGTGATTGAGGTGTTAAGAGACATGCGTGGTGGCACAATCGACATCGCTGTGATGCGCTGTCGAAGAAGCGCGCCTTCACACTGGCTCGAGTTCGGTTGGGGTGTCGGAAGTGATGCGTTTGAGCTCGCGCTCTGAGTGGCCCTGCACGTATGCACGGATCGATGCCTTGTCCGATTCGGAGATCGAGTCGAAGGAGAGGCTGATGCGTCGTTCATTCCGAACGACGCGGGCGCTTACCGCGAGGATGCCTTCGCCAATACGGACCGAGCAAACGGGGATAAGGTCTCCGGGAGAAATGTCTGCAGTCTTGCTCCGGTCGGCCGGTGCAAAGGATGCCCCGGCGGCGCTGAGGTCGCTGACTCTGCCAAAGATGATTTCCAACCCGGTTGGGTGGGTGATCGTCATCGAGATTTCGTCAATGGGACCGGGAACAAGACGTGTCTCCTCCCGTGGATCGCCAATGTCCCTATAGCGATTCACCAGTGCCTTGAGTCGCTCGATCTCCGCGCGGTCGCGAAGCATCTCGTGAATGATCCCGTTGACCGCGAGGGCCTGAGCCTTGTCGGCTTCCTCGTGATCGAATTCGTCGCCGGTAAGGATCACAAAGACGCACTGCTCTCGAGCCTTCGAATCACGGAGGAAAATGAGAAAGGGCTTCCAGTGTCTGGGAAAGTCGAGGGCGCTGAAGAGCACGACATCGGGGTCGAGCTCATCCAGATTATCCATCGCCTTGATGGGGTTGTAGTATTGGATGATCTCGGCGCCGCGCGGCATGAAGTTGCTGCGGATGTGAGATTTTAGTTCGTCTCTTTCGGAGACGAGAAGAATCTTCAATGCCTACTCCGTGGTCAGATTGGTGACTGCGTAGTCGTAAATGTACCATACCCCGTTCTGCCTGCGAAGAAAGTAGGTATAGCGCTTGAGCTCCTGAAATGTGATGAAGTCGAAGGAGAGATCCATGATCACCGTAGCTTCGTTCGCGTTATAGGTTGTGCGGACCATCTCATAGCTGTTTGGCACAGCGGAGAGTTGCGGGTCTTCGAGTTGCTCCTCAAGCTCGTCGCGGAACTGGGCGATGCGCTCGCGGCGACCGGTCTCCGTCAGCCGAAGGAAGCTGCGTTCTCGTGCCGGATTCGAAATGAGAAGGCCTTCCGCGTCAATATAGAGGAAGAAGCGATTCCAGGATCCCGACTGTAGTCCTGAGAGGGTGTAGTCGACGACCTGGTCAGGTGAGAGTTCTTCACGGGCGATCAGCTCCCCGGTTTGCTCGTCGATGCGTGCCTGGATAAGCTCTTGGCCGCGCAGGTCGGGCTGCACGGTCAGCGAAAGTGTGTTTGATGAGATCAAGACCTCTTGGCCCTCGAGCAGTTCAGGGTAGAAGCGCCCCCGAACTACAAAGACGCCGGAGTCAACGAGGTCAACATAGTCGCTGAGGTTCTCCACGAAGGAGAATTCTTCGCCCGGCTCCAGCGCAACGTCGCGATAGAAGAGAAGTTGATTGGACGTACGCTCTGTAGTAAATTGCCGGGCGGGTTGGAGCGCTTGGTTGTTCAGAGACCGAACGTCGAGATCGACATTGAAGAGTCGATTCTCCGCCAATTTGAATCGATACGTCTCTGCGGTGTCATTCCTGATCGTGAGCTTAATGTGAACATCACTTCCCGGCACGAACAGTTGCTTGTCTTCGTATGCGATTCCAAGCGAGATCGCAAATGCACTGGCACTCACCATAACGAGAAGTACACTTGCGAGAATGCTTCTCCTGATCATACTCACCTCACAGCTCTGGGACTCTCATGAGCGCGCCACTCGCTGAACAGCTTGCCCAATCGCTCAAGGGCTATCGCCCGTATCGCGCATTCCTTGATCGGATCCGCACAGGCCCATTTCCCTTTACTCTCGCAGGTCCTCGAGGACTCTACCTCGCACACGTCATCCGTGACACCGTCGCGCGCACCTCAATTCCCCTTCTTATTATCGTCCCAACCGAGCAGGAAGCTGAGTTGCTCTCTCGTGATCTCGCCTTCTTTGCGGTGGAATCGACGATCATGCCGTGGTGGGGAACGATGCCGTACCGACCTCTTCCGCGAACCGCCCCTGTGTTTGGCGATCGGGCATCAGTTCTGGCGAGCATCCTCACCAACCCGCCAAAGCTCGTGATCGCGAGCCTCAGGAGTTTCCTGTCGCCGCTACCGCCTCCGGAACGCTATCGCTCACGCCTTCGTATCATTCGGGTAGGCGACACCTTTGATCCCGTCGAGCTCGGCAGAACTCTGGAGGCGTACGGCTACAGTCGTGTGCAACGGGTGAGCGTTCGCGGCGAGTACGCGATCCGAGGCGAGGTAGTCGATCTCTTCCAGCCGGGATCTCCTTACGCAATCCGCATCGTCTTCGAGTGGGATGAGATCGAAGAGTTGCGGCAATTCGAGCCGGAGAACCAGAGCTCGGTTGGGAAGGTCTCCTCGTTTGTCTTGCATCCCGAACGGGAGATTGTCTGGGACACGCCTGAGCTCGAACAGGCACTCGAGCATGCCCGGAAGCTCTCAGAGATCCGGAGGCTCGATGAGTGGGAGCCTGATTTCCGGGAGCGACGCTGGGTAGAAGGCGAGGAGGCGTTCTTTCCGCTGGCGGATGAGTCGCCGGCCTTTCTTGAGAGCTATCTGCCGGAGAACCATGTGGCGCTTCTGGTCGACAACGAACGGCTGGTATCGAGCTTCGACGCTCTTGAGCGCGAGTACCACGATCTCTACTCAAGCGAGAGAGTTCGTCGTGATGTTCCGCGGCCCGGAAGGATCCTCCGAAGGCTGGATGAAGCGATTGCCTCGCAGTCCCGCCACGTTCTTGTTCCGGCGTTGACCAACGATGACGTTGATGGCGTGCGGCTCCCCTGCGACCCTCCGCGGAGCTTCTTTGGCAATGTCTCGTTCTTCAAGGAGGAAGTCGCGAACCTTACCGCCGCAGGGTTTGCCATTACCGTCGTCGCCGACTCAGAGGCGCAGGTTGGTCGGATTGGACACCTGCTCAGCGAGACGGACGTTTCTGTGCAAGAGGGTGCGATCTCCGGAGGCTTCTCACTTCCCGACCAGCGGCTCGCGATCGTCGAGGAGAACGAGATTTTTGGACGACGGAAGCGTACGCCCAAGTCGGTCAAGAAGGTTCACAGCCAGGCGATCGACACCTTTGTTGAGTTGTCGCCCGGGGATCACGTGGTTCACGTCAACTACGGTATTGGACGCTTCAACGGCATCAAGCGGATCAACGCGGCGGGAAACGAGCGCGACTACATTCACCTTGAGTACGCGGGTGATGAGTTTATCTACATCCCCATCGAGCAAGTGAATCTCATTCAGCGCTACATCGGGTCGGGCGGCGAGAATCCGCGGCTCGACAAGATTGGTGGGAAGAGTTGGGAGAGCCGAAAGAGTCGGGTGCGCCGGAACGTCGAGGATCTCGCGGAGCGGCTCGTGAAGCTCTACTCCCGGCGTCGCAAGGCGCGCGGATTTGCTTTCCCCAGCGACACCGAGTGGCAGCTTCAGTTCGAGGCGACCTTTCCCTTTGAAGAAACCGAGGACCAGCTGCGAGCGATCGACGATGTGAAGGCCGACATGGAACGACCGCAGCCGATGGACCGGTTGATTTGCGGCGATGTCGGATACGGCAAGACCGAGATTGCCATGCGCGCCGCCTTCAAAGCGGTCACGTCAGGCAAACAGGTGGCGGTTCTGGCTCCCACGACCATCCTCGCGGAGCAGCACTTCGAATCGTTCGGCGAGCGCATGCGGGACTTCCCGGTCAAGATCGGTATGCTCTCGAGGTTTGTGGCGGCAAAGGAGCAGAAGCGAGTCATTAACGAGTTGGCCGGAGGAGCCATCGACATCGTGATTGGAACGCATCGGATTCTCTCCAAGGACGTCATCTTTAAAGAGCTTGGCCTGCTCGTGATCGATGAAGAGCAGCGGTTCGGGGTCAAGGACAAGGAGCGATTGAAGGAGCTTCGGACATCGGTTGACTCATTGACCATGACGGCAACTCCGATCCCACGAACCCTGCACATGTCGCTCTTGAAGATCCGCGACATGTCGATCATCAAGACGCCTCCTCACAATCGATTGCCCATTCAGACGAAGATTCAAGAGTTCCGAGAGGACACCGTTGCGGATGCGATTCGTGCGGAGATCGAACGCGGCGGCCAGGTCTTCTTTCTCCACAACCGCGTGGAGACGCTCGACAACGTTGTCGCCTTTCTTCAGGGACTCGTGCCGGAAGTGATCGTTGACAAGGCACATGGGCAGATGTCTTCGCACGAGCTTGAGGACATCATGCATCGGTTTATCCACGGTTCGTTCCAGGTCCTCGTCTCAACGACGATCATCGAGAACGGCATTGATATTCCCAACGTCAATACGATCATCATCGATCGTGCCGATATGTACGGGGTCTCTCAGCTCTATCAACTCCGCGGGCGGGTAGGGCGAAGTGGCCGTCTCGCTTACGCGTATCTGCTCTATCCCGACCAACGGGTGCTCAGTGAGGTCGCTATGAAGCGCCTTCAGATCATCAGCGATTACACCGAGCTGGGTAGTGGATTCAAGATTGCACTCAAGGACCTTGAGGTTCGAGGAGCGGGTAACCTCCTTGGTCGCGAGCAGAGCGGCGACATTCTTTCGGTAGGCTTTGATATGTATTTGCGATTGCTGGATGAGGCGATTCGGCTGATTGAGGACGACGGTGACGGCCCGGCTGAAGAGGTCTACCTCGAGCTCGAATACTCAGGCTTCATCCCGGACAGCTACGTCTCTGATCCCTCCGAGAAGATGGACGTCTACAAGAGAATCGCCGGCATCGGCACACAGGAAGAACTCGAGTCGGTCGCCGGTGAGTTGCAGGACCGATTCGGCCCGCTTCCGGATGAGGTGCACAGCCTGCTCTCACTCGCCGAGATTCGGATTCTGTGCCGGGCGCTCCACATCGCAAGCATTCGCGAACGGAAGGGGAAGCTTGAAATTGAGTTTGGACGAGTTGCCCGGATCAGCGCCGATCGTGTCGTGGGACTGATCCAGAGTTCCGGCGGGTCGGTGAAGCTCGATCCAAAGCGACCTCAGCTTCTGGTCATGGACACCGAAGGGATAGGATTGAAGGAAAAAAGCGAGTTCATCCGCGGTCGACTCTCCACTCTGGTGGCCTGAGTGGTGTTACAATAGGGCGTGCCTTCGCGACGCGACAATATTGAACTCGTGTGGAGCATCTCTGAGCTGACGTCCATTCTTGGGCGGACCACCAATCTAGACGGCTTCCTTCAAGATGTCGTCGACAGCATTGCAGACCACATGCAGAGCGACGTCTGCAGCGTCTATCTCCTTGACGAGAGCGTCTCTTCGCTCGTTCTCCGCGCCACCCACGGGCTCGACGAATCGTCGGTGAGCACCGTGCGATTGAGGCTCGGCGAGGGTATTACCGGTACCGCCGTGAAGGAGCTACGGCCCATTCGCGAGGCGCGCGCGAGCAGGAATCCACTTTACAAGTACATCCCCGGCACTCACGAGGAGGAGTTTGAGAGCTTCCTCGCCGTGCCGATCCGACGCGGCTTGAGCCGGATTGGGGCGCTTGTGGTACAGCACCGCCGGCCCGACTATTTCGGCCGCCAGGATACGCGCGCGCTTCAGGCGATCGCAGGGCAACTCGCCTCCACCCTCGAGAACGTCGAGATGCTCGTTGAGATGCGGGATACCCACGACGCGGTTGATGCGCCGGAAGTTGACAGCGTCGACCTTATTGCGTGTCAGCCGGCAACCGACGGGCTCGCCGTGGGAAGGATCGTTCGATTTCGCGATCATGGCGAGGAGTTCTCGGCCGATTGGAGGGACGGGGTAGAGCCGGATGCCGAGGCAGATGAAGAGGCGTTCGCACGTGCCCTTGAGCGGACCGATCGACAGATCAACGCCATCCACCGCGAGCTCGACGAGCGGATCGCAGATATCGCGAGCCTGATCTTTGGATCGCACCTTCTGATGCTTCACGACTCGGAATTCTCCGGCGAGATGGTAAAGGCTATCCGCTCCGGGAAGAATGCGAGCGAGGCGATTCGCGGCACGGTCGATCGATACGTCTCGATCCTTTCGGCGAGTCTGAACCCACGCACGCGTGAGACCGCCCACGACATTCGAGATCTTGGTTCTCGGCTCATCCGGAACCTTCGCGCGGAGAGCGATGGTGACGGCGATCTGCGAGGCGCGATCGTCATTGCGCACGAGCTCTTTCCCTCAGACCTTGTTCGACTCTCCGCCGAGCACGCCGAGGGACTCATTTTGACCGGAGGCGGAACTACCGCTCATCTGACCATCTTGGCGCGAAGCCTTGAAGTACCGATGGTGCTTGCCCGCGATGACCACATCGCGGATATCCCTGAGGGGACGAGCGTCGCGGTGGACGCGCATGACGGCAGGATCTACGTCAATCCAAGTGATGCTGTTCTTAAGACGTTTGCGTCTGCCCAGGCGGCGCAGGGTGAGGCTGTTGAGGTTCAAGCCGGCCCCGTGACAACAATTGATGGAGAGAGTGTCACTCTGCTGGCGAACGTGAACATTCTTCACGATGTGGATACTGCAATTGTCGCCGGTGCCGAAGGGATTGGGCTCTACCGCAGCGAGTTCCCCTTCCTCATCCGGAACGACTTCCCCTCTGAGGACGAGCAGTACGGGATCTACCGCCGAATCGTTGAACGAATTCCGGACGGACCAATTGTGTTGCGAACACTCGACATTGGCGGCGACAAGGTCTTTGTGGAGACGCAGCACGTTGAGGGCAACCCCTTCCTTGGGCTACGCGGGATCAGATTCAGTCTCGCGCATCTCGATCTCTTCCGGGAGCAGCTTCGTGCTATTCTCCGAGCCGGGCACGATCGAGACCTCCGGATTCTCTTTCCAATGATCGCATCTGTTGACGAGTTTATTGCCGCACGGGCGGTGGTCCACGATGTACTGGAGGATCTTGCCCAGGAGCAGATTGCGTTTACTGCGAACCCACCGCTTGGTGTAATGATCGAACTCCCGTCAGCCGTTGAATGCGTTGAGGATCTGGCTCAATGGGCGGACTTCATGAGCATCGGCTCGAACGATCTGGTGATGTATCTGCTTGCGGTGGACAGGACGAACGAGCAGGTTGAGCATCTCTACGAGCCGCGACACCCCGCAGTGCTTCGCGCGCTCAGGCGAACCGTTCGTGCCTGTGACGACGCCGGTATCCCAGTCTCGATATGCGGCGAAGCCGGAGCGGACCCCGTTATCGCTTCATTCCTTGTGGGATGTGGTCTGCGAACGATCAGTGCCGATCCCGGGCGCCTTGCTTCGATCAGGGAGACCATCTCCTCCCTCTCCGCAGAGGAGGCGAGGGCAACTGCAGAGGCGCTCTGTGGGGCGGCAAGCATTGAGCAGGTCCGTCGACTTGTCGAGCCAGATGCTCGTGGGTGAGTATCGCGACAAGACCCATATTAAAAGTTATGTGAAACGCGCTCTCCGGATGAGCGATCATCAGCGGCGAGCGTACGATCGTCTTGCTCCTCTACACTGTATACCGCTCTCTGATTCCCCGATCGATCCGGCCGGGCTCTTCACGAATCGGGCACGAACGATCGTTGAGATTGGCTTTGGGATGGGTGCCGCGACGGCAGAACTCGCCGCTCGCCGCCCCGACTGGAACTTCCTTGGCATTGAAGTCTACAAGCCAGGTGTAGGGAAGTTGCTGTCGCTCGTCGAAGAGCACGACCTCTCAAATGTGCGGATCATCCATGACGATGCCATCCTCGCGATGGAACGCATGATCGCTCCGAACACGATTGACGGATTGCATCTCTTCTTTCCCGATCCGTGGCCAAAGAAGCGGCATCATAAGAGACGGATCATACGCTCCGGGTTGACGTCGATGTTCGCAGAGCGAATACGGCCCGGTGGCTATCTCTACTTCGTGACTGATTGGGAGGAATATGCGCACCGGGCGCTTGAGATCCTTACTAATACTCCGGAGCTCGTGAACGAATATGAGAGTTTCGCAGATCCCGTGCCGTGGCGTCCAAGAACTGCTTTTGAAGCGAAAGCCGCACGAGCAGGACGTCCTGTCCGGGAGCTTCTTTTTCGGCGCCACGGTTCGTGATAGGCTGCGGCACGAATGGATACGAGAGAAGAGCGATTCCTTGATGCGCATGTAGAGCGTGCCGAGCAAATGACAGTCATCAACCCCGCGGAGTACCAGAAGTACAACTGCAAGCGGGGACTGCGTAACGAGGATGGCACCGGCGTCCTCGTTGGGCTGACAGAAATCGGCGAGGTGCACGGTTACATCATTGATGAGGGCGAGCGTATTCCCGCCCCGGGTCGACTCTCGTACCGCGGGTATGACGTGAGCGCCATCGCGAAGGGCTTCTTGGACGACCAGCGATTCGGCTTTGAGGAGGTAGTCTACCTCCTCCTTTTTGGCACGCTTCCCACCCCGGACGAACTCGCGGAGTTCCAGGCGATCATCGGTGAGAAGCGAGAGTTGCCGCGCGGCTTCACGGAGGACATGGTCTTGCGCGCACCGAGTAGCGAGATCATGAACAAGCTTGCACGGAGCACGCTCGTCTCCTACTCCTACGACGACCTCGCCGAAGAGCAATCGGTTCGCAATCTCCTCCGTCAGGCAATCGACCTGATTGCCCGCTTCCCCACGATCATCGCCTATGCCTTCCAGGCGAAGCGGCACTACTTCAATGGCGAGAGTCTCTTTATTCACGCACCGGAGCCTGAGCTCTCAACCGCGCAGAACTTCTTGCAGATGATGCGAGCCGATCGTGACTATACGCCGCTTGAGGCCGAGACGCTCGATCTGGCTCTCGTGCTCCATGCCGAGCACGGCGGCGGAAACAACTCGGCATTCACCATTCACGTGGTCTCCTCTGCCTCAACGGATGTCTACTCGGCGGTCGCCGCGGCGGTCGGTTCTCTGAAGGGCG
>JANQQY010000121.1 GCA_028284845.1 Spirochaetales bacterium | reverse complement strand
AACCTCTGTGACCAGTTATGTAGTAGGCTTCTCCCGCGCTAACTCCTAAGGATCTACAACAGTGAGGTGTAGAACCGCTCAGGCTCAAACGGCTACCGCCTCTTCAACACCGTGTATGCCACCCAGCCCAGACGCTGCGCCCCGAGTACTCTCGGGAATGATCAGACATCGCCTTGCATCTGCCGTATTTGCTCACCAGCTTCTCGTGCCACTTCTGACCTCGTGGGTTCGCTCGAAGGAAGAAGCACGCCGCCTCCCCGAACGCCCACCGCAGGTAGGCGTTTCCCACCTTGCTGTGTCGGCTACGTGATCGCTTGCCGGGCGACTCGTGCATACACTTCACCAACCTCGCATAGGAGATGAAGTTCCCGACCTTAGGAAACCGATCGATATCCCCGATCTCGTACAGCAGCGTCATCCCAAGCGTTGGTCCAATGCCGGGAATCGTTCGTAACAACGCGAGCGCTCCCGGATCATGTCCCTTCGCCTGCGCAGCCACCTGCTGCTCGATCGACACGATCTGCTCCTGCAGCGCCTCCAGCAGCTTCGTGTCCACATCGATACTCGCGCGCATCATCGGATCGGCGAACCGTTCGCTGATCCCGTCCCGGTTTGCTACTCGATGAATCCGCTTCTCGAACGCTGGTGCGTTGTACTGCATCCGGGTGTTTCTGATGTGGCTCTCAAGTTCCGCGTGCTTTCGCACCAGGTACAGCCTGCGGCGAAGCCGGTCCCTCGTCGATCTCATCTCCGCCGGATACGCGTACGCCTCGGGTAGCATCCCGCTACGAAGAGGTCCCGCGATCTTCTCGCTGTCGATCCGGTTGTTCTTCACCTTCCCGCCGTGAATGGCTTTCATATACAGCGCGTGCCCCAGGACGAACGTCACCCCGAGCTGCGCACAGGTCCGCGAGCCAGTACCACACGAACACGCACTCCACTGCGACCGCGATGTCCTCTCGGTACGGCTGAATCGCCCGTTCGAATGCTTCGGCTTCCGTCTCCAGGTTTCGGTGCACCAGGATCGCCCCCTCGGCGTCGATGATGCACACGTACATCTGTCTTGCGTAGGCGTGTTTCCACACGCCGCCGATCTCCGCAGTAGCACTTGTGACGATGCGTGTAGAAGCGCATTACCTCCTCCTCATCAAGTGGTTTCTTTCACCGGCAGGGTAGCCTGTCGTTACCTCCATGAGGAGGAGGCCTTGATGAGTATCACGAACTTTTCGAGCGGTCGCCTGACTTCTCCATCTCAACGAACAGGTTCCCTCCGTTCCATGACTATTTCTGGCCCTTACGGACACCCCTATCGCCGGAGTACGGCGCTGGTTAAGTCGGCGTTATGTCGCATGAGGGTGACTTCTCGGAGCCATCCTCTGGCAAGCAAAACACTGACGCTGCTGCGGTCAAAGCGTAGATTTCTGTACTCGGGCTGCCAGTGAGCAGTCGATCTCGTCGCTACGACCGTGCTCGCCACCAGGTCGGCCGAGCCACGAGATCGTCGATGTCTCCTGGATCCACGTACAGCTCGACGCCAGCAACCTCGACCTCTCCCGTGGAAATCACCCGGACGACGGTAGTGGCGTTCACAACAGACTTCTCGCGTCAGGATAGCCGCAGCCCGTTCGCGACGAAGCAACTCCATTGTTGCGTTTCGGCGAGCGGCGTATAGTGATGCCCATGAGAGTGTGGCTGAGGAAAATTGGTTTGATTCTTGCATTCGCGGCAGCGATGTTTACGGCCTCGTGCGAATTGTTCAACACGCCGTCTGAGATCGTGATTGACGGCAACACGTACGGGGTTTCCGAGCTTCTCGTTTTTCTGCACGGTGGATTCGACGGAGTATTCGCGGTCCAAGTCTTGCTGGTTGGCGAGGGCCTCTCATACGACACTTCTGCTGATGACTTTGTGCCGGGCGGCTCAGGAACGTATGTGACCTTAGATCTTATGAGCAGTTCGAACGGACTGGCCGCGGGATCATATGAGTACGCCGCGTCACCAAGTGTAGGTGAGCATGCTGGTGGAGAGGTAGTTGAAGGTTTCGATGTTACAACGTCGACAGAAGAGGCATCGTACGTGTTCGCGGATACGTCAGCAGTTAACGTCGCAGTGGACGGCGATCTATACACGATCGAGTTCTCGGGAGTAGCAACTAACCAGGATACACTTGCCGAGGCGGAGTTCTCGTTCTCCTATCACGGCGAGATCACTGGTTCAGTCGTCCTATAGAAAGTAGTTACTCCAGCGGTGATTGGATCAGTGGCAGAGTCCTCCCGTGAACCGGCGATGCGGATCGATCACTCCGGAGACGACTTCGTGTGGGATGACAGCTGTTCAGGCGAATCAGGGATTGCTGTCCGTTTCGAAACATGCGATGGGTCCTCAACTATCGCGCCGAGCGGGTGCGGATACCTCGATGAGACGGTGGCCTCGATCGGATTCTACATCGCCCCTCACTACATTCGCCGCGGATCATAGGCGGAGGTGGGTAGTGTCCAGATTCTTTCGCGCTTTTCTTGGTGGCTCTCGACTGGCATGGTTTCTTTGCTTGCTTGCTCCTCCTGAGTGTGGTTTCTGAGCAGGTCGGTGTTGAGGTACCGACGGGTACCCCATGTGGATCCAGCAATGTGCCTCAAACGTGCTGCGACGAGCATCAACGCGGAATTGCCGTTCGGGAAGTTCCCGACCACACGAGTGCGCCGCCTGATTTCGCGCATTACCCGCTCGAGCGGATTATTGGTTCGGATGTGGCGCCAGTGCACGTCAGGGAAGTACATATACTGCAGGGTTTCGTGGATTCCCATGCACTTGTCGCTGATGAACAGCTGGGCACCGCGAAGCACTCGATCCTCGGCAACTACCATCGAGCCCGTTCACTCGAGGCGTTCGTCGACTAAGCGAAGGATCGCCTCGATCCAAGACCCCTGGTGTTCGCCGGGGTCCCCAGAACCAGATCCTTCTCTACGATGCCGACGCGGAACGCTTCTCGATGGATCAGAAAGACAGTCCGAGAGCTGTCCCGAACTGGACTCTCGTAGAGGCGGCTTAGCGTACGACACACTTCCTTCCAGCAACCCGAACGATACCTTCGAGACGTACTTCGCGTGACTTCTGGTGCGTTGAGACCAAGCAGTGATATACCGAGCGCCTTCGAGCGCTCGCCTCACCCGATCTTCTCAGAGGCAAGTGTCTCCCTGTGTTCCGGGAGACTTGTCTGATCCCTACGCCTCCCCCATCGCTAAAGTACGGCGCCGCTCAAGGCGGCGCTATGCCGCATCTACACCCGTGGAGAACTCGTCCGCGCATCAAACGCCGGCAGACATTGGATCCGAACATGGAAGACTGGGATAGGCCTATGCGACATGCGAAACCGGTCGACCAGCTTTCCCGGCTTGCAAGTCTCCGTCATAGAGCCGTAGTCTCAAAACACGATGGGAATCCCAGACCTGAAGGTCGGTTTCATCAGTGATGTACATGGTTGCTTGTTGGCCTTGGAAGTCGCGTTCCGGCGTTTGAGCGAGACCCACGGTGCTGACACGGTTGTATGCCTCGGAGACGTCGCCTCGTTCGGGCCTCGGCCAAATGAATGTGTCGCATTTCTCCGCGATCTTGGCGTAGCGACCGTACGCGGCAACTCGGATGATGACATGCTTCTCGATCCAAGGACTACTTCTGATGCGACTCCGCGCTTGAGTGAGATCGAATCAATCATCAACTGGTCCCGAAGCACCATGACGCGTGATTCGAAAGATTGGTTGGGACAGCTTCCCCTGACAGACACGATTGACGATCTGCTTTGTGTCCATGCGAGTCCTAACTCAAACACAGAGATCGTAGCGCAACATGACGCGAAACCGATCCCTGACAGTTGCTCAATAGTGCTCGCGGGACACTTGCACAGCCCGTTTGTGGACTACGCAGATCACGGAATCTGGGTGAACGTTGGGAGTATCGCACGCCCGACGGATGGGGATCCACGAGGGTCTTTGGCAATCGCTAGTCGTGTTGACGGCAGGTGGACGGTATCGATCGACCGTTTTGAGTTGCCGTTGGACGATATCTGCGAAAGCGCGATTCGCGTCGACATTCCACACTGTGACCACTGGTGCCAAACGCTACATGCTGCTCGCTGGTGGTGACTGGATCGAAGGATGCATGTGCAACCGATATGGACGATATGGAAGTGAAGTCAACGCCGCTCGGCTTGTTCAATCCGTGCACGCGTCGACTGCACATAGAGTCCAATCCGAGTATCGCCACGTTGTAGACTTTGAAACAGAGGAGACGTACGCGATCTGCACAATCGCTCGTAGACATCGTGTCCGTTGGGCGTCGTCTTTGGCAGGTGTCCGGATAGATCCTTGACAGGGCCAAGTCGAACCTCGCTACGACATAACATGAACTTTTCGAGTAGTCGCCTGAGCTCTTCACCTCAATGAATGAGTTCTCTCCTCTCCATGCCTACATCTGGCCTCGCCGGCGTTTCGTCCGCCGGGCACGGCGCCGCTCAAAGAGCCATTTTTGCCGCTCGATCGATGTCTCCAAGCAGCAGTTCGGATAGCGCGGAGCGGATCGGTCGGAGTCGACAAGAGTTCACAGAGCTCGGTTGACTGCCAATCTATATAAATATACAGTAATAGGAAGTAATCTACATAAATAGAGGCGGCGATGAACGGCGAGGCGCACTCGATACGAGCACAGATAAACGCTCTGAAGGCACGCTTGCTCGAAGTAGAGGGAGTCCCAGGCGACCAGGACGAGGAAACGGATCTTCACACGAGTGCCGTATGCGGACACGACGAGATGATCGCGAACCTCCGACGCCTCAGTCGTGTATACGGGCAAGACGGGAGAATGGCGATGGCAAGCTGGGAGCACGTCGAAGGGACTGAACGTCCGTGGTGGTACTCATGTACGATGGATACGGCCGCGTTGACATACTTGCTCCGGAACGCCTCGATCATCCAGTCTTTTCTCGCGCCGATAATGACCGACAATGCGATGAATGTGCTCTGGCTTTTGTACGAAGCACGTCGAGCTGGCGCGGCCAGCGAGCAACTGCCAAAAGAGCACCGCGAGGCAGTCCGTGCATTGGCGGATCACGGCTACATTGAGAGTCACGAGTCCGTCGGGTATTCGCTAACGTTGGCTGGGTGGCAAACGTTCTGCGTGCTGGCGCAACTATGCTATGTGATTCACGTGAAAGTCGATCCACAGAAATCGATGAAGATCGCTGAGGCGTTTCACGAGCTATACGGTGTCGGCTGGGGCGAGTACTTGGGCATCGAACTCGATCAGGTACTCGAGAATCTTCGCACCGGCGGCTGGTTGCACCGGTTGTCGGTCGAGGGAGTATCTGAGGATGAGATCGCAGTTGCCGTGCACGAACACAACAGCCCGACACTGCGCTCTGCTACTGGTCACGAGCCCAGAACATGAGCCACGAGGACTTCAGCAACTCTCTCACGGTGAGACAGGTCTCAAAGGCGCTCGATGTAAGCGAGAGATCGGTTCGAGAGTTTATCAACAGCGGTGAACTAAAGGCTTCAAAGGTTGGGCAGTGGCGGATCAGCAGGAGGAGCTTGTCGGAGTTCATCGATGCCCGAAGCAATCAGTTCGTCGATCGCGCCCGACAGAAGATCAGACGATTCCTGAGTCACACGAGCAGTCCAGAAAACGGCGTCCGCACGATGGTGGTACGCGACTATGCGTCGACAAAGCTCGTGGATCTTTCGCGAGTCGAGGCGACAATCTCGAGCATTCCCGACGGGAGCGGCTTCGAGTGGATGTACATCCGGAAAGAACTGAGCGGGTTCGATCGGCACATCCTCTGCGGGACGATCACGGACATTGTTCGGATCATAGATCAACTTGACAGCGTCTACACGATTTCGCCGCACGATCCTGACAACGGTCGCGGCGACACAACATAGACTTTTCCACTTGTCGCCTGATCGTCCCCCTCAACGAAGGTGGCTCTATCCATTCAAGTCAATCCGCCGAGCCATCACGGGCGCTCCATTCGTCCTACGTCGCTTAGGTCAAAAAAGAGTGATGTCGCACCTGAGTCTGTGGCCGCAATGACAATAGACGCCGTCGACTCCGGCGCGAGCGAGTGCTTGTCGACGAGTTCAGAAGACTTGCAAGAGACGACATCGTAGGCCAAAGGGTGACCGGTCGTAACGGGGCCGTGGTAGGATTGGCGATGCGCTCGAACCTGCGCCGTCTGATCCTGCTGCCTGTCGCTGCCTTTGCGATCACCGCCGTTGCGATGCAGCTTGTCATTCCGCGGCTCTATGAAGAACGTCTTTCGGAAGCGCTCTCGCGATCGGTCTCCGGCCTGCACGAGGCCCTGGTCTCAGAACTGTTCCAGATTCAGGAGACGGTGGAGTTCGTCTCGCGAAGCTCGGCGTTCACGCTCCTGCGCAGTCAGCGAATGCGCGATGTCCTTCCTCAACTAACAATAGAGATTGGTGATCTGGTGAGCGATCTGCAGTTCATGCGCGGAGCTAATCCGCTCATCGGTGACGTCGCGATCGTTCACGATCCTTCGCAGACGGTGATCACGCCTGACGGCAGCAGCAGCGATCCGGACGCATTTGCGACCTACATCGGCATTGATGACAGTTCCGCGGTTAGAACCAGTTGGGGCATCGCTGAGGCTACGTGGATTCGCCCATCGGGGCGCCCGTCGGAGCTCTGGATCCTCTTTGCCTCGGCCCAGGTCGCCGAAGAGACCAAACTGCTCGTTCGGTTGGAACGCGCGGCCCTGACTGCTGCCCTCGCCCCCTTCCTCCCTACGCCCGGAACCCGCATGCAGCTGACCGCCGGCGAGCGCTCGGAAGGGCAGAGCCCGATGGTAATTGTAGAGGTTCCGGGTGACGAGAGCCGCCGCCGCGAAACGCTCAGCTACCTCCCGGAGGCGAATCCGATTGACCTGCGGTACGAGTTCTCGCTTTCGTCGGACGATGTGCTGAGCCTTACCGGCCCCCTGCGAGGCGCAAGCATCGCCATCCTTCTGGCGGGCGTAACGCTTGCCGCCTTCGCAAGCGCGTACGCTCTGATCGCAGGCTACTCACGACCGATCGATCATCTCCTGAACATCCTCGAACCGGAACGCGCGACACGTGGCGGGCGTTTTCACGATCTCCACGAACTCGAGGCGGCGATCGTCGCCCTGAACCAGGCGACGGCACGCCTTGACGAAGATCTGGGCCAAATAGGATTCCAGGCCGAGGCACCGGCCCCGTCGGTACCGGTCGCGCCTGCCCGTCTTGATGAGGCCCAGTTCGAACAGCTCGTCCGGTCGAAGGATGCCGATGCCGCAACCTCGTACGTAGAGCAAGTGTCGACGGCGGGGAAGACCGATGCCTTCTCGAGGAGCCTTGCAATGCGACTGCTGGCCGCGACGATTCGGGCACTGCCACGCGATCGCGAATCGCTTGAACTCCTCCCGCCAACGGCGCGGGAGAGGCTCATGCCACAGGCGATTCGGAAAC
>JANQQY010000116.1 GCA_028284845.1 Spirochaetales bacterium | reverse complement strand
ATCGTACTCTGCGCCTCAGTCAGGCTCGCTTGGAAACTCTCCGCTCGTGACTCGGCTGCCGTCGCGGCCGTTTGCTGAGACAGAAGCTCATTCGAGATCGCGTCCAGTTGCTGACGGGTAGCAGAAAGCTCTGTGGCGCGTTCGGCGGCGAGCCCGGCTTGCTCCCGGATATCCTCCTCGACCTCCGCGATCTCTGCTTCGAGCGCGGCGATCGTCTCCTGGGCGGTGGCGGCCGCGTTCTGGGCGGCGTTCAGGTCGCGGTTCAATGTGGTGATCTGATTCTGGCGTGTGGTGATCTGCGCCTGGAGCTCATTCTGGAGGTTGTCCTGCGATTGAAGCAGCGACTCCTGGTTCGCGATGACCGCCTCGTTAATCCCTGCCACGACTGCGAAGAGAGGGTCATCCTCATCCGCCGCGATAGTCGTGATGCTCTCAAGGTATCTGTTGATAGCCTGGGATGAACTCCCGGCGGCGAGGAGTGTCTGCGCCTCTGAGAGGCCGCTCTGCAGTGCTACTTGCCTCCGCGTCGACTCGAGGTCGAGGATGCCGGGATAGACCTGATCGAGCGACGGAATCGTCTCGAGCGCCTGGCGATAGAGGCTGCGCGCGTCGGTGAACCGGCCTCCTTCGCGGGCAGCCTCTGCGAGCGCAACCGTGTCCGCGGCCGTCTGAATGAGCTCGGCCGCGCGCTGCTGCTCAATCTGCGCCTCCTCCTCGTCTGTCGTCGTCAGATCGCGAAGCGTGATGTTTTGACGCAGCACGTCGATCTCCTGAACGAGACTCCGAAGTGTTCCCGCGAGGGCGAGTTCGGTTTGCCTCCGGCGTTGCCTATCTGCGCTCCCGACGCCTTCGTTCAGCAAGAGACGTTCCAGCGAACTCAACCCCTCAAGCGCCTCGGCAGTCAGCCCTTCTTCAATGTCCTGGACCACCACCGTGAACGAGCCGAGGACTCGGTCGGTAAGAAGGTCTTCCTCCTCCTGACGCTGCTGAAGCTGTGCGAGCTCGGCCAGTGCCTCCTGCTCGGCTTCCTCAAGCTCGGCCAGCTCGGCGGTGAACTCCGCCCGCAGCTCCTCTTCACGCTGGGCAGCCTCCTGCTCAAGGCGACCGAGTTCTTCCTGACTCGCGGCAAGTGTCTGTTCGAGCTGCGTCTGCTGTGCCGCGAGCTGGGTCTGCAGATCGGTCAGTTGCTGTTCGGCCTCGTCACGAAAGGTTTGAAGCTGAGCGTCTACTTCAGCCTGCCGTGCGGCTTCAAGCTCCGCGATGCGCTGGTCGATCTCCGCCTGCGTCTGCCCCTCGTTCGCGAGCCGTGCGCGCTCGGCAGCGAGCTCTTCTTCCAACTGCGCTCGTAGCTGCTCCTCCCGCTGTGCGACTTCAGCTTCCAGGTTCTCTTCGAGGTTTTCCCGTTCTTGACTCAGCTGTGCGAGCCGCCCCTGGATGGAGTCGATCTCCTGCTCCTTCGCCGCGAGTGCCTCCTCGCTCTGTCGAATGAGCTGCTCAATGACCTGAGACTCTGTCGTGAAGAACCCGGCGCTCTCCACCGTTATGTCCGACTCGCGAGTGGAGAAGATGCTCTGGAGGTAGAAGAAGCCGCCTGCGAATGCGCCGCCGGCGATGACCCAGATCATGAGAGGCAACAGGATGCCGCTTCGCTGCGGCATGAGGAACTCGCGAGGGAGCGTTGCCTCGGCATCCGCAGAGGAAACAAGCTTGTCGATTTCTCGATCGATCTCCGCACGTTCGTCTTCGCTGATCGAGGTATCGTCCGCTACGGATACCTCCTCTGCGGGAGGAAGATCGACCGAGTCTGACATAGTACGAGTATCGGACCTGGCAACGGCGCGCACAAGCCCATTTGCGTCAAGGGTCGGTCTCGTGACACCGAAAAGAGAAGAGAATGAGTATTCGGCTGAAGATCGTGCTTGCTGTTTTGCCCCTCCTGATCGTCACGATCCTCCTCGTAGGCATTACCTCCGCATTTTCCGCGCGAGCCGGCATCACGCGGATCGCCGTGGAGGCGCTTGGGTTCAAGGCACAGGAGTTCCAGAAGTACGCACAGAGTCAGTGGGACCTGCTCGTTCAGAACCGACTGGCAGAAGACCCAAGTTACCTCTCAGTAACCCAGCGGGCGCTCGAGTCGTACGCCGAGACCTTGATCCGAGGGGATACCGAGCTCATCTTTGCCGTCGATTCTCTGGGCAGGCTTGTCATGTCGACGACGGAGATCGATCTTACCGATCAGGCCGAGACCGATGCGTTGGCCGGCCGTGCCTCAGGGTCACAGATTGGATGGCAGCAGATCGATGTAGATGGTATTGAGCGCGTTGGCCAGGCTCTCATCTTCGAGCCGTTTGGATGGTACGTGCTCGTCACAGACACGCGCGAGAACTTCTACAGTGATGTCGACCAGATCTTTGTTACGACCTACTACATTCTGGGCGGATCGATCGCCTTTGCCGCGATCTTCCTCTACCTCTTCGCGCAAATTCTCACCGGACCACTCTCGAGGATGGTTCGTACGATGCTTTCAATCACCAAGACGAACGACCTCTCCGAACGTGTCCCCGTTGAGTACCGCGATGAGATCGGGGCAATGTCCCGGACATTCAACAAGATGCTTGTGAAGCTTGAGAGTGCCGATCAGCAAATTCGCGGGTTCGCACTTCGATCGGTGGTCGCTGAGCGAAACGAGCGGAAGATCAGAAACATCTTTCAGAAGTACGTACCAAAGAACGTCATTGACAGCATCTTTGAGGATCCCACAAGCGCCCTTGAAGGTTCGATCGGTCGGGTTGCAGTCCTGTTCACCGACATCAGGAGCTTCACAACACTCTCTGAAGGATTTATGCCTGACGAGCTGGTCCAAACTCTGAACGCCTATTTTGAGCCGCTGATCGACATCATCATGGGCCACGGCGGAGTCGTGGACAAGTTTATTGGTGACGCACTCATGGCCTTCTTTGGCGCCCCAAACCCCCGTCCTGATGATGCCGTTCACGCGGTCCTTGCGGCGACCGAGATGCAGAAGGCGATCGCCGACTTCAACGAGAAGCAGTTCGAGATTGGGAAGCCGGTCTTCAAAACCGGGATTGGGGTCAACTACGGCGGCGTTACCGTCGGGAACATGGGCTCTGAGAAGAAGATGGACTTTACAATCATTGGCGATCAGGTTAACTACGGATCACGTCTTGAGGGGCTCACCAAGGAGTACCGCCAGGATGTGATCGTCTCCAGAAGTGTGTTCGCAAAGGTGAAAGACCGTGTGCCCACACGATTCCTGGGGTTCGTACAGCCGAAGGGAAAGACCGAAGGTGAGCCGATCTACACCGTGGCACTCGACCTTACACCGACTCAGAAAGACGGCTGGAAGTTCTACCACGACGGAATCCGGCTCTACTACTCAAGGAAGTTTGAAAGAGCGCGGAGCTACTTCAAGAAGACGATTGAGCTTCTCCCAAGTGACTGGCTGGCACGTGATTTTCTCAGGCGAGCAGAAGAGTTCATCCAGAATCCGCCACCTGCAAGCTGGAACGGCGTTGATGTCATGACGACAAAGTAAACTACTGAGCATCGCCGACCCGGCACACATCCAGGTCCAAACAAGAGTTTAGTTTTCGTTCGACTCTGGAGGGACCGACTCCTCTTCGGTCACGGTTGGTTCCGCCACAGGCGAGGTCCCCGCAGCGGGGAGAGCGCCAATGATCGGTGCAGTCCGGACATCGATGATCCGGGCATTGATCGCTCGGAGTTCCGCTTCAAGTTCTTCACGATCTTTTGTGAACGCCTCAATTCCAACGACTGTGCCAAAGCCTCCCGCAGCGAGCACGCCGCTCGTGAGCGCCAGAACATCAAAGATCTGGACTCGGGAGCGGAATGTCTCGGCATCTGAAGAGAACGGGGCCTCGACGTATTGTTCGTAACTCTCATCCGCGAGATAGAACATCGTGAACGAGGTAACGGTTCCCACGAGCCCGACGGTCAGCCCGATCGTGCTGATCCGCTCACGACGCGGTCCTCGCGTCCCGAGCTCATTGAGTCTTGTTACGATTGAAGCGCGTTCGGCGTAGAGAGCGTCGAGCGTTTCGCGTCGTTCGCTTGGAGTGTAGGCGGGGCGGGTCAGGGGAACCGCAGAGGCGGTCGGCTCTTCGGCGAGTGCGAAGAGGAGCGGAATCGTCCCGCCAGCAACGAGAGCGACGGCACCCATGCTTATGCCAAGGATGTCGTAGCCGCGCCACGCCTGGAAGAGTTCCTCGCCCAAACCTGAGTCGTCTCCGGTTGGGTCGAATGCGAGATACCGCTGGTAGTCGCGCTCTGCGAGAATGTAGAAAAGCGTTGAGAGGGCGAGAGCGCTTGCACCCGTGGCCCCTACGATGGTGGTGAGGGTTCGGTAGGAGTCGGTACCACGGACGAGTCGGCTATCAGTCGCCGGGCCAAGGGGTACGTCGAGCTCCGGCTGCGCTACCAGTGGGGTGCGTCCGGTCTCCGCAATAAAGAGCAGGCTCCGTGCGCGTGCCCCAAGGTCCTCC
>JANQQY010000083.1 GCA_028284845.1 Spirochaetales bacterium | reverse complement strand
GAAGATGTTCTTGTTGAAGTTGGCCATCCCAATGACCTCATGGGGAACAACCTGCCCGATGCTCAGGACGAGATCGTGCTCATTGGTGGCGATTCTCTCGTTCACTTGGGCGGGCCAGTCGAAATGCAGCTTCCCTTCACTCAGCTCGCGGATGCGCTCCGGCTCGATTCGGCCGAGCGTCGTGAGGTCCTGCTTCCAGTCGTGTTCGAGAAAGAGGTAGCGCGGCAGATCGCCGTACATCAGCTCGATCTGCTCGTTGCTCATTGGGAAGTGTGTCCCGGTGGCCGGCAGGATTCCGGTCAGGCGATCGCCATAGTACTCGTATGTCAGGCGGGTCAGTGGACCCGCCTGCGAGGGGAGTCGCGTGATATCGGGCGGCACGGCGAGCACGTTGCTGCGCGGGCCAATCGCTTCGAGCGCCTTGAAGAGGCCTGCTTTGAGGTCGTCCGGTGAGAGATCGACCGCTGGTCCGCCCTTGCTGTAGTAGATCACGCGATCTGCTCCCATGGGGGATGCTCCGGAAGTACCGATGAGAACTCCTCGAGAAGCATGGTCTGATACTCTCCGGCGAAGGTCTCTCCGAAGAATCGATCCAACCCCTCACTCTCGAATCGTGCCCAGCTTCGCTCCTCATCTCCCGGAAGGATGGGGAGGAAGAGCGCGCCGACGCTCTGCGCCGCCTTGAGATCGCCCGGGGCGTCGCCAATCATGAGCACGCGATCTTTCTTATACCGTGTTCCGGGCTGACCCGCGGTCGCCGCGAGATGCTCGGACTTCGTTCCAAGCTCCTGCCCGGCGATGAGACTCACAAATCCGTCAATCTGCTGATCCGCCCATTCACGCACCAGGGCCTCGGCGGGCGTCTGAGAGACGACGATCACGTCGGCCTTGCCCCGCATCTTCTCAAGGCAGCTCACCACGCCGGGGAAAGGCGGCACGTCTCTGACGATCTTTTCCACCGACGTGTTCACATCGAGAGACCACGCCATGACCCGCTGCAACTCATCGTTCGCCGTGCGGTTGATCTCGTCCGCAAGTTGTGGGTTGCCGAGCTTACTCTCGCGGTCGACCCAATTCGTGAGCGAAGCGAGGCGCGGGACATTGACCTTTCGCGCGGCGATGTCCGCGCGCGATGCGCAGAGTTCGAGCGATCGGAGGACCGCCTTGAACCGATTGGCGCCGCGTGTTGTGGAGTAGAGGTTGACGAACTCCCAGACTTCGCGGGCGTACTTTGCCGCCGCCTGTAGTCCGTAGTGATTGATAAAGGCCGGGCAGAAACACTCTTTGTGTTTGATCTCCATGCTGTCAAAGACGCAGCCATCGGAGTCGATTCCAATGAAGAAATCCTTGGACGTGGAGAAGTCCTCAAGCCGTGCTTCCGTTGCGCTCATGCTACCTCACTTGGATTGCCTCACTATATCCACGGCTCGGGCCTTGCTCAACCGACTCTTTCGATTTATTGTGACTTAAGAAAGGAAATGTAAGTGTCGCTCCTTGAACGCCACGAAGAGATTCTCCGTGTCCTCGAGTTTCGCGAGAGGATGTCCGTGGGCGACCTCGCGGATCGGCTCGCCGTCTCCGAGGTTACGATTCGAAAGGACCTCTCCTCCTTGGAGGATCAGGGCCACCTCGTGAGGACCCACGGCGGTGCGGTGCTCGCGCAGGAGAGACTCGCCCACGAGCCGATTGAGGCGCGGTTGGAGACGCATGCTCCGGCAAAGCAGGCGATCGCGAGCGTAGCAGCGCAGTTTGTAAAGGCCGGGGAGACGGTCTTCCTCGACTCGGGCTCGACATGCCTCGCGGTCGCACGTGAGTTGGCGGGGCGTGACATTCGCGTTGTCACGAATTCGCTCGAGGTGCTCAATCTGCTCTCTACGCACCCCTCCATTGTGCTCCACGCGACCGGAGGGAGCTTCCGTTCGGAGGTGAAGAGCTTTATTGGGCCTGCGTCGGTCGCCTCTATTGCCCGGTTCAACATCGATCGAGCCTTCGTGGGAAGTAGCGGCGTCAGCGCAAGCGGCGTGTTCAGCGCGCAGAACACCATCGAGAGCGAGACAAAGCGTGCGGTCATCGAGCAGTCAGCGCGGTCGGTGATTGTGTGCGACGGCTCAAAGGTTGGGCACAAGGCGTTCTCCATCTTTGCCAGGCCGGACGATGTACAGGTGCTCGTGACGAGTGTCCTCGGGATGCCGGACGAGAAGAGAAGTGAGATAGAGGAGTTGGCGGCGAGCGTGCCGTACGAAGTAGTAGTTTCGGAGGAAGTATGAGTTACGTAGAAAAGATGTTCGGACTTGGAGAGGTCAAGGCGGTGGTCACCGGCGGTGCCGGGGTCCTCCCAAAGGCGA
>JANQQY010000027.1 GCA_028284845.1 Spirochaetales bacterium | reverse complement strand
AGAGGAGTTCGCCTCTATCTTTGCCGGCGAGCACGATACATGGTTTGCGGAGCCCGAGTTCGCAGGTCAGTTTGTGGACGCCTGTGTCATCTACTCTCGACGCACAGGCGACGCCAGACATCTCGACCGCGCGCGACTCGTGGTCGACGCAATGTGTACCTACCAGCGTGAAGACGGTTACCTGGGCACCTACAAGGCCGGAAAGGAGTTCGACGAGACCTTTAGCGTCTGGAACCAGACCTTTGTGATAAAGGGACTTCTCAGTTTCTACGCCGCCACCGGCGAGGAGCGCGCCCTGACTGCGAGCAGCCGATGCGCCCGCTACATTTCGGACTACTATCTTGCGCCCAACGCACCCGAAATTTTGAAAAGCGTCAACCAATGCCTTCAGAACACGACGATTCTTGAGCAACTCGTTCGTCTCTACAAGCTCACGGATGAGGAACGCTTCCTGGAGTTCGCGCAGTTTATCGTCCGCCGCTGGGAAGAGACCACGATCAAATTTGTTACCGCTCCCAATGAGTGGCTCAATCCTCTCCTCGAGATGGGAGCGCTCAAGGCGATCGAGAGCCTTGTCTGCTACCAGGGGATCGTCGAACTCTACACGGTTACTGGTGAGGACCGACTGCTCTCCGCGGCTGAACGATACTGGGAGCAGCTCCGGAAGAACCAGATCAATATCATCGGCTCTGGCGCCTACACCGAACTCTGGGTCTTCCATGGAAGTCGCCCGGCGAACCTCTCCATTGACGTGCGCCCGAACGAGACCTGTGTCTCCTGGGGGTGGGCGAGGTTGAGTCTCATGCTCTTCGAGCTGACGGGGAACGCGCGCTATTTCGATGCGGTTGAGCAGACTCTCTACAACCACATCATGGGCGCGCAGGCAATCGACGGCAGCGACTTCAGTTATTACCAGGGCCACGTTGGCCAGAAGATTCACGAGAAGCATCCCGACCAGTACAGCTGCTGCCGGTACCGTGGGCTTCACTACTACGCCTACACGCCCACCTACCTCTTCACGGAGGGAGAGGGCCGAATCTACGTCAACCTCTTCGCCTCAGCGGAGGCTACCCTCTCGGACGGCACCCTCATTCGATCAACGACCGACTTTCCACGAGACGGAAGAGTCACGATTGAGGTTGAGTCGTCGAGCGCATCAGCGGACGACCCGCACTCCACATCTTCGATCTTCTTGCGGATCCCAACATGGGCACGATCGTGGTCAGTTCGAGTTGCTGATAGGCTCTACTCGCAGGAGAATGCGGAGCTCGACTCCGGCTACCTCGTCCTGCCCGGACCCACCTCGCCCGGAGTAACAACGATCGAGGCCGATTTCGAGCTGCGCGTGCAGGTCGTGGAAGCAGATGTGGACCACAAACCGTCAGTCGCCGTCCTCTTTGGCCCCCTTACGCTTGCCACCGATTCACGCTTTGGCACGCCGATGCACGGGAGCGCGATTCATCTCTCCAATGGCGAGGTCTCCCTCTCCCGGGTTCATGAGACTGACGGTCCGATCGTGCGATTCGAGGCTCCTGGAACGATTCATGGAGAAGAATCAGAGATCACGCTCGTGGATTTTGCCTCGGCCGGGAGCCTTTCGCCGAATCACGATGAGTTCAAGCTGTGGATTCCGGTAGCACATGAGACTTGATCGAGATGAGGCCGGCCGGTTCGTTCTCGCTGCCGGCGAAACACTCCTGTTCTCCGGATTGGATGCAGGGTGTGAGACGGAGACGGGGCGACTCTCTCTCGCTGAGCTCCTCCTAACCTCCGGTGATCTTCGCCTACCGGTGTCGATCGAGCCGCGTAAAGAGTCTGTGTTGACCGCGAAGACGACGGATGGACTCGAACTCTCCTGGTCTCTCTGCGTCACTTCCATCCGAGGAGAGCACGATGGCGGAGATCAGTGGACGGTCGAGGCACGGCTCAACGCTCGGAACGCCGGTGCAATGCCTGTCCAGCTTCTTCGCGTGCGGCCCTTGTGCGCGTCCGTGGCTCTGGACGACGCGAACGCTGAGCTACGCTCTCTTGATACCGGCGCCGGGTCGTGGGGCTCAAAGTCGATGTCGCCACTCGAGAAGAGTGCTGAGGCTGCGTTGATCTCGGCTGTGGCGGACGCCGAGCAACGAGGGGTCGTCTGTGGATTCACCAGCGTTCATCGTCATCGCGGATTCATCACCTGGACGCGTGATGGTGATGCACTTTCCGTCTCCGCGCGTCACGAGACAGCCGGCGCCTACTCGGCGTGCTCGGCGCTCGGCAAGAACAATGCAAGAGCGGCGCAACCCGGATTTCGGAGCGGCAGCACCGCGCTGATCGGCGAATCAAACCCCTATCCGGGACTTCTCCAGCCTGGCGAGGTGTTCGAGTCTGAATCGGTCTACCTCTCATCAGGGGACGCGCTTCTTGCATTGGAGCGATGGGCTGATCTCACCGGCGAGACTCATAACGCTGTCACCATGTCGCCCGCGGCGTCCGGATTCTATACCTGGTACTACTATCGTGAGCAGGTGGACGAGCAGATCGTGCTCTCGAACGCTCGCTACCTCGCGGAGCACCGGGATAGGCTGCCGGTGAACTACATCCATTTGGACTGGGGATGGCAGGCCAACTACTCCTGCGGTGATCGTGATCTCTCTCCCGGCTTTCCGAACGGACTCCGATGGCTTGCGGATCAGATCACGACTCTGGGGTTTCTCCCCGGGATCTGGCTGACGGCGTTTATGCACGATCATCCATCTTCGGATCTTGTTGAGGATCAGCCGGAGCTCTTCCAGGCCGGTCCGAGCGGGAAGCCGGAGAGTTTTGGGAACCCCATTCGAAACTTCATGGCAGAGGCGATCCCCGGGATGAATACCTTCATCGAGGGAGAGCAACACCGAATAGATCCAACGGCGGAGGCTGTCCACGATTACCTGCGCGATCGCTACGGTTGGGCCGTAGCTCAGGGGTTCAAGGAGGTGATGCTCGACTTCACGCTGCATGGAGTCCCCGGACCGGAAATCGTTCAAGCCAACCCACAGGAGACGTGGGTAGAGGCGATGCGAAGCTGCATGAGGACTCTTCGCGAAACGATCGGTGACGACTCGATGGTTATGGGGTGTGGGACGCCCTATGAACCTATGATCGGCTATGGGAACTTCGTCCGTGTCGCCGTGGACGTTCCGGCGAACTGGAGGTCGGTGGTGCGCGGTAGTATGCCGCTCCTTTGGCAGTACTTCATGCACGGCCGCCTCTGGACGAACTACGCCGACGCCGTGAGCGTGCGAGAGACTCCGAGTCCCTACTGGCCGCTCGACGACGACCAATCGCCGCTCTGTTTGAGTCTGGATGAGGCGCGCTTCTACGTCACCGTCACCGGTCTTTCGGCCGCGGCTGTGATGATCGCCGAAGATCTTACCATCCTCCCGCCGGAGCGAGAGCGATTGCTCTCGCTCATACTGCCGATCTGTGACGACGGGAGGTTTACGCCGGTCGACCTCTTTGCGAATCAGGCCCCGCGCCTCCTAAGACGAGAGTTCTGTCGCCCGAGCGACTGGTGGGCGGTGGTCGCGGTGCTCAACTGGGGCGACGATCCGGACGAATCCGGGGCGACACCGGCGGATCTCTTCCGTGGCAGTGGAATGCTCACCGCCGGCGCCGGAGCGTGGCACGCCTACGATCCTCTTGATGATCGGTATCTTGGCGTCTTTTTAGCTGACGATGCCTTGGCGCCCGTGGCGCCCCACGGGGTCCTCTGCGCACGCCTGACACCGGTGACGCCGGAGCCCCAGCTCGTGGGCACGAGCATGCATATCTCACAGGGTGCCGTTGAAACTGCGGAATCAAGGTGGGACGAGGCCGCGAATGCCTTGATCGTTAGAACCGCCGATCTCTATGGACGAACCGGAGATCTCTTCGTAAGCGTTCCGGATGGGTATGCATTCGTGTCTGCAGAGGTTGACGGGAAGAAGGTTGCAGTTACCGAAGATACCAAGCCGGCTGCCGCGGTGATCCGCGTGGGTGTCCGCCTCGATCAGGAGCGAACCGTCACCCTCTTCTATCGGCGAACTTAGGATTCGATCTCTTCAGCCGTTGCGTACGGGTCACTCTGCTTTCTGAGTGCGCTTGGCGAGAGACCTTCCACACTCTTGAAGAACCGGGTGAAGCTCGATGTCTCGCTGAAACCAAGCTCAAACGCCACGTCTGCAAGGCTGATGTCTCGAGAGCGGATAAGGACGAGCGCCTTCTCGTAGAGCAGGTGCCTGCCGAGTTTGCTCGGCGTTGTTCCAAAAAAATGTCTGAATCGGCTCGAGAGGTAGGCCGGGTGATAGGAGTAGCGAGTGGCGAGCTCAGTCACGTGCCTCCATGTTTCCGGCTCGTGCACAATGTCGTAGAGCATTGAGACGAAGTCGTCCGGGACATCGGCGAAGCTGTCGTTGATGTAATTGATCAGCTCTGCGCCCTCCAGAAGATAGGCCATCACCTCGAGCGCCTTCGCACGACGCAGAAGATGGGTCGAGAGCGTGTGGCGCTCCTGGCGATGGAGCTCGACGTACTCAATGAAGTCTCTCTCAAAGTCTCTACGGTGCTGCACGGTGAATATGGTCGGCTCCTTGATGAATCTGAGCACATCAAGGTGATCGCCGATTGTTAGGTTGAAGTGCCACCAGAGGAAGACAGAGTGCCGACAGCCTCGGCCCATGTAGTGATCGTGTACGCTGTGAGGCGGCACGATGATGACTTCTCCCTCGTGGGCGACGTACTCCCGATCACGAAAGCGAATGATCGAGGAGCCTTCCTTCATATAGGACATCACGTAGTAAGGGGCGATGCGGTTTCGGACCTCAAAGCGGGTGTGCTCGTGGATGTTGAAGTCGACGATCTCGAGGCGGGCAGAATCGGCAACGATCTGCTGGAACTCCGCCATCGATGCCGGCGTTGACTCAACCTCTCCCCATGATTCTGCCTGAGCCAACACAAAGGTATGCTTCACCGTCTACCAGCCCCCGTGATTACAAATATATCGTCATTGTGAGAGCCTGCGAAACATTACTCGTCGCGCCCACGCCACAAAGAAAGGGCGTGCACCCCGCAGGGCACACGCCTTCGCATGATCGACGAGTTCCTACTCGTCAGATCGATTACTCATCGGATTGACGAGGTCTACTCGTCGGATCGACTATTCGTCGATCCACCACTGCTGCGGCCGCAGCAGCATCTCACCGCCAATGATCGGCTCCCAGAGGATCCGATCAGGCACGTTCTGGATGCGATCTGCAACCAACGAGGGGGATGGTGGGAAGCCGACGGTCCCGATGACCCAGATGTTCTCCGCTTGGCTTTCGAGTATTCGAACCAGAGCGTCATCATCGAGGGTCGCAATGTATTCGTCTGCATCCGCAAACAGCTGCTGCAATTTGGGCAGGAGGGCAGCCGGTGGCTCAACTCCATCTCCACCGTTCGATCGCAGCCAGACGGCGAAGTCACCGAACGGGTGGACCTCGGGCGGCGAGTTCGGCGTGGTGAAGTAGACCAGGCCGAGGGGATACGGAATCGAGAAGTCCATGATGTGCGGCTTCATGTCAAAGACCGCACCGGCGGATCTCTCCCAGAAGGAGGAGCCGTCAACGGTCTCAACGTCCACCTGAATCCCAACGTCGGCCCAGTTGGTGATCACGTACTCGTGGAGCTGAATCTCACTCAGGAAGAGTGCAGGGTAGTACATCATCTCAACGGTGAACCGATCGCCGTTCGGGAACTGGCGGAAGCCGTCACCGTTCTGATCCACGAGCCCAACCTCGTCAAGCAGGGCTTGAGCCTGGGCCGGATCGTACGCCGCGTAGGAGTTCGCCCATTCCGGTTGGAAGAGAGGGCTCGTGGGGGACACCGTGACCTGCATCGGGATCGCTTCGCCAAAGTAGAAGCGCTCGTTGATCTGATCCCTGTTGATCGCCAGTGACATCGCCTTGCGGAAACGGTCGTCCTGATAGATCGGCCCGTACGCCGCTGACGCCTCTGGAGGGGTCATGTTGAACGAGTAGAACGGTCGGTTCAGGGCTGCGCTCAAGTTGACATAGGTGTTGTAGCCACCCTGGCCCTCGTTCTCTATGTAGGTAGGGATGTTGGAGACCTGTGCGGAGTCAAAGAGCACGTCAGAAGCGCCGGCGATTGCCTGGAGCTCGACGTTTGCCGTCTGCGCGGCGAACCGGATGATAACCTGATCGATGTAGGGGAGCTGGTTGCCCGCAGTGTCCACGAACGGATAGTACGGGTTGCGCTCCATCACGATCTCGCTCTCTGTTCGCTCGACGATGATGTAGGCGTCGGTCGTTGCCATCTCGAACCGTGCCTCGGTTTGCTCACGAACCTGCACGCCGAGCTCAAGGAGCGCTTGCCGGATGTCGTTGAATCCCAGCGCCTCTGCGCGCTCCAGAGCCGTCGCCTCGCCTACAAACTCAGGCAGGTACTCACGCATGATATGAGCCGGCGCGAGCGGAAGACTCTGTGAGACCCAGTCGTGGAACCAGGTCATCTGCAGGTGCATAAGATACGAGGGGAACGGATCGCCGAATTCGATGCGTACCGTGTTGTCATCAACAATCACCACATCGTCGACCGGCGGTTCGTAGATACTTGGGTCAACGCCACTTGCCGGAAGGGTATGGTTCCAGTGGAAGGCGTACTCTTCGGCCGCAACGAAGGGCGTGCCGTCCGACCACTTGAGACCCTCACGCATGGTGATCGTCACGCTGCGGAAATCGTCGGCAAGTTGAACCTCTTCCGCCATCCAGGGGAAGAAGCCCGTCCCGTCCGGTCGACCGGCAACGAGACCCTCTCGACCAGCGCCACCGCCGGCGTAGTAGACAAACTCCGACTCTAGATCGAATCCGTACATCACCATCGTGCCGCCATATTGGCCAACATCGCCGTACGGCTCGATCACGGGTGGGTCGTTCGGAAGCCGCTCGGCCACAGGAGGAAGCTCGCCACTCGCTACACGAGCGTCCAGGAACGGCGACTGCTGGAACGAGGAGATCCCAAGCTCCGATGCCTTCTGAGGCTCTGAGTACCAGCTTTCAGGGATCTCAGGGTCGCGCCACGCCTGCTCGAACTCTTCTGCGCTGATTGCCGCAGACTGCGCCGTCTGTGCCTGCTGTTCCGCAGGCGCTTCCTCTCCACCGCCGCCGGCGAAGACGGTCGGTGCCAACAGCAGCATGGCTGCGACAGCGAATAGTAGATAACGCTTCATCAAACCTCCTTCGAGACGCGGGTCAAAGACCAGGTTTGTGGCCGGATGTCGCCCGGCCAGAGAGCGCCTCGGATGCCACGATGATTGTCTCCTCGGCTCCGAGCGCGAGCAACGACCGCTTTCCTCCGGTTTTTGACGCTTTTCTAGATCTTCCCCCTTCGCTCCGATCTCCTTTGATTGGGCCAAGAATCCCCCTCAGACTGTCGTTGACCACGCGTCGGGGTGGGGTAATCATCATCTTGGGGGTACTCGTGAACACAGCACGTCCTAGATTGATCACCTCGTCCGATACTCGCGTTCGCATACAAGGGCCGCTCAATGACTATGCAGTCGCTGTGAGTGATCACTGGCTCAAGATTCTCCCGCAATCGAACCCTGGTCTCCTAGAGGTGATTCGCGATCGGGACAGGCTCCCACGACGAAATCTGATGCGGTGGACAGGCTGGTTCCAGGGAATGCATCTGATTTCCCTTGTCGACATGGTGAGGCTGACAGGCGACGACGAGCTCACGGCCGCGACCGAATGGTACGTCGCCGAACTGCTACGACTTCAGGACAAGACCGATGGATACCTCGGGGCCTTCCCAAAGGGCTATCGCTACGTCAACTACGCACCAAACACGCTCGGCCACGGCGCGATCTGCTGGGATACGTCGGGCCACCACTACGTTATGCTGGGTCTGCTCCTCTGGTACGAGTACACCAAAGATCAGGAAGTGCTCCAGGCAGCTCGCCTCATTGGAGATGCGCTTTGTGACCACTATCTGGGTGCGACCCACAGAATGGTCGATACGGGCTTCCCCGAAACCAATCTCGTCCCGGGCCATTCGCTCATGGTCCTGCACAGACACACCGGCGACGAACGATACCTAGCGCTCGCTCGGCAGATTGTTGACGAGGAGTTTGGGAAGCAGGGCGAGGGCGGCGAGCACTTCGCCGGCAACTACTTGCAGGCCGGTCTTGACGGCACGGACTTCTGCGATCTCCCAACCACAAGATGGGAGGGGCTTCATCAGATGCAGGCAATGGTTGAGCTCTACTACGCGACCGGCGACGAGCGCTACCGGACCGCATTCGAGCACTTCTGGTGGAGCATCCTCCGGACCGATCGCCACAACAACGGTGGTTTCTCGACCAGCGAACGTGCCGTTGGTTCGCCTTATGCCCCCGGCGCGATCGAGAGTTGCTGTACGCTTGCGTGGGCAGCCTACAGCGTTGATGTCCTGAAACTCACCGGCAACTCCATCGTTGCTGACGAGCTCGAACTCACAACGCTCAACTCGATCGTGGGAATGCACTCGGTCAGTGGCTACTGGTCAACCTACGACACTCCGATGGATGGAGTTCGCAAAGCCAGCACCCATGACATCAACTTCCAGGCACGCGAAGGTACGCCACATCTCAACTGCTGCAGTGTCCACACTCCACGAGGCATCGGACTCGTAAGCGACTGGGCTGCGATGAACGCCGACGGTGCGGTCGTCGTCAACTACTACGGCCCATCGGTAATCACCGTACCGGTGACAGACACAGGTCCCGACTCGATCACTCAAGAAACCGACTACCCGCGTTCCGGAGACATCCGGATGACCGTCCGTCCTGCGGCGGCCGGCAAGTTCACTCTCAGACTCAGGATCCCCTATTGGTCGAAGAAGACGCTCCTCACCGTGGATGGCGAAACGGTCGATTCGCCGGTACCGGGAGCCTATTTTGACGTTACGAGAGCGTGGGGTGATTCGACGACCGTTGAGCTCTCGCTTGATATGAGCCTCCACCTCTGGGTCGGCGAGGAGA
>JANQQY010000061.1 GCA_028284845.1 Spirochaetales bacterium | reverse complement strand
GCGACGGTCGTTGACGGCTTTGTGGAAGAAGGGAATGGATTCGCTCGCTACCAGAACACCGCGTCCGTCGGGTTCCAAGTGTTCTCGAGCGCGACCGGCGATCTTCTATCGGTATCCGAAGCTGCCCATGAGGTGGTCGATCGAATTCGGGCAACGCTTCCTTCCGGGATCAGCATCGATATCTGGGCAGAGTCCAGTCCGTACATGGTCCGGCGCCTCCAACTCCTCGCGACAAACGCCTGGCAGGGTCTCCTCATTGTGTTTGCGATCCTCGCTCTCTTTCTTACTCCTCGACTGGCGTTCTGGATCGCCGCCGGCATTCCCATCTCACTGGCCGGAACAGTCGTGCTACTGGGCGACCGCTTTCTTGATCGCTCACTCAACGATATCACTACCTTTGGAATGATCGTCGTGCTGGGCATCCTCGTGGACGACGCCATTGTCGTTGGTGAGAGCGTCTTCGAAACTCGCAGGACCGTCCCCGATCGTTTTGAAGGCACGATCAGAGGTGTTCATCGCGACTCCACAGCGACCGTCTTTGGAGCCCTCACCACGATTTCCGCCTTCTTCCCACTGCTCCTCATTGAGAGCGACATCGGGAGGATTTTCGCCGGTTTTGCCCTCGTGGTGATCGTGGCACTGTTCATGTCACTCGCGGAAAGCAAGCTCATCCTTCCGGCTCACCTCGCCGCGGTGCAAGTAGATGATGCCGGTAGAGGTGTCCTCGCTCGGGTCTACCGCGCGATCCGCGCCGCCGCTCGCGGAACACTTGAGTGGGTCAATCAGGGACTCTACCGACCCGCGCTCACCTGGGCGTTAAACCACAGGTATGCCGTCATTGTGGGCTTCATCACGCTGGCAGCCGCGGCAGGGCTCCTGGTCGCAAACGGATGGGTCCGCACCGTGTTTTTCCCTGAGGTGCCTGGTCAGATCATCACCGTTGAGATGCGCATGCATCCCGGTGGTCCGGAATCGCTCACTAAGGAGAACGTCTTCGCGATAGAGGAGGCGGCACGAACGCTCAACGAAGAAGCGCTCGCCGATGGCGACGCTGTGAACGCTCCCGTTGCACGGATCATGTCTGAGATGGCGGGACCGTACACCGCAACCGTGTACGCGGAGCTTCTCCCGGAGGAGGAACGAGAGATCTCCACTACGGAAACCATCGACCGCTGGCGCACGCTGGTCGGGACTCTGCAAGGCGTGGAACAGCTGACGTTTTCCGGCACGCTTGAGACCGGTGGCGGCTTCGTGGTGGAGGTAGCACACCAAACCGACGAGGTGCTCTACGCTGCGGCGGATGAGTTCGCCGCAACGCTTGCTACCTACAGAGGCGTGCGCGATGTCCGTTCAAACGCTGAGGATGGTCGGCCGGAAATTCAGCTGGAGCTGACCGCTGAGGCACGTCATCTGGGCATTTCCAGTCAGGACCTCGCTGAGATCGTGGGAAATGCGTTTGGTGGGCTGGAGGTTGAGCGGGTCAGACGAGGTAGTGATGAAGTGCGGATTGAAGTGAAGCTCGCGGCGGATCGGCGGCAGTATATGTCGGATCTCCTGGACACCCGGATTGAGCTTCCGAACGGACGCACCGTCCGCCTTGCCCACGTTGCTCGCGTGGCGAGTGGCTTCTCCCCCCAGACCGTCTACCGAAGAAATGGGCGCCGAGTAGTGCAGGTCACCGCAGACCTCGATCCCACCGTGGTGAGCAGCACCGAGCTCTATGCCCTCATTGAAGCCGAGGTAGCACCTGCGCTCGCCGCCCGTTACCCCAGTGTGGTCATCTCAGGCGCAGGCGAGTTGGAGGAGATCGATGAGGTTCAGGATGAGCTCATAAGGGCCTTAATTATCGTCGTGATCCTGATCTACGCATTCCTCGCTATCCCGCTCAAATCGTACACACAACCGCTTGTGATCATGTCTGTTGTTCCCTTTGGGTTTATTGGCGCCGTCCTTGGCCACTTCCTCATGGGAGCGCCCCTGAGCCTGCTCTCGCTCTTTGGCATGCTCGCCGTCATGGGCATCGTCGTGAACGACAGCCTTGTGATGCTCACACGGTTCAATGAGATGCGAGCGGAGGGCACTGAAGTATCGGAGGCACTCGTCGGTGCAGGCACGACCCGCTTCCGCGCTATCCTCCTCACCACGATGACAACTGTACTTGGCCTGCTACCGCTCCTGACCGAGACATCCGAGCAGGCCCAATACCTGATCCCCGCCGCAATAAGCCTCGCCTTTGGAGAACTGGTAGCCACGCCCATCACGCTGTTTATTGTTCCCATCCTGATTCGGCTCAAGATGGATCTGGGAAGGTGGGTCAGAGGGTGAGTCGATCCGACGAGCGGCAGAGCCGTGCGTTGGAGACACCGATCTTACGCAGTGGTGCCATCCTCAGCTAGACCGACTGGTAGATGGCTTCGGCTCCCCGAAGAGCATCCTCAATCTTCCGCTTCTCATGCGTTGGGTACCGATAGAGCATCCACAATGCATCGAAGTGCCCCCTGGCCGCAGGCCAGCGACGCACAAGCTCTTTGTGCAGCTCTTCAATGGAACGATAGAAGACCGCCTCCTCCTCAATCAGACGCGTTCGCCAGCACTTCATGATGTCTTTCCCAACCAGCCTGGACCACCTACGGAGTACAGATGAGTCGGTCGCGCGGTGAACAGCCTCGAGATATCCAGGAACGATTGAGGAGAGTCTGACGCTCCACAAGGTTGCCAACTCATCTGCGTCGATTCTGACCGTCTCTCGGCTGAAGCTCTCGGTGCCGGCAACCACAACCGAATCGGTTCGAAGAATCAGATTGATGCTCGCGCTCGAGTGGGCGACTTTCAGCTGGTACACATCGATATCGATGGACGTGACCTCCGCGAATCGGCCACTGGCTTCGCGAGACCACTCCTGAGCCGCGGGCTCATCGACATCCGCAACCTCACGAGCGATTGCTGCGACAGCCGGATCAGTGGGGAAGCAGCTCAACTCCCGTGGCGGCTTCGCTCGTTCTCCAGAGCAAGTCGATGTTCGCCCGGTCGGTCTCGTACGACTCGGCAGCAATGGCCACGGCCTCACCCTTGGTGCCGTTGTTCTTGGGACCGTAGAGGACGCCTGATTTCGCATCCGACGCCATCATGCCGGTCAACAGCCCCATGGCGCCATCCTCTGCCGACTGAATCATAAAGGGCCTCATGACTCTCATCATCATGTTCATAAAGAAGCCGAGATTCATGTGAACTCCAAGGTTGGTGTCGGCGCCTCCCGGATGGGCACAGACGGCCCGCACGCTGGAGCCCTTCTCCTTCAGCTTCTCCGCCAGTCCGTAGATAAAGACCGAGTTGGCGAGTTTCGTCTGGAAGTAGCGATAGAAGCTTCCGCCGCTCATCATCCCAACCTCGTTGCCGCCCAGATTCCCGCCGTTCTTTCCAAAGTACTTTTCTTCGAGTCGCTTCTCGGGAGTGCGGAGGCGTCCAAAGCTGCTGTGACTCACGATGCGCGCGTCGCCGCTCGCGGCGGCCTCCGCTTCGAGCAGCGGAAGTAGCTCGGCGGTGAGCAGAAAGTGGCTCAGGTGATTGGTCTGCATCTGCGTGTCGTACCCATCCACCGTCGCCTCGTCAGGGGTCGCCATAATCCCGGCGTTGTTTGATAGGCAGTAGATCTTGTCGTACTTCCGCTTGATCTCGGCGACGGCGTTTCGGACACTCTGGAAACTCTGCAGGTCGCATTCGATCGTAACGAAGCGTCCGCCCGGAACGGCTTCCTTCAGCGACGCGAGCATCGTCTCAACGCGGTTGGACTGACGGTTAAGGAGGACGGCTTCACCGCCATGTTCGGCGACCGTGCGAGCGGCAACGAACCCCGTGCCGCTGGTAGTACCGGTTATGACAAACACCTTGCCGCTGACATCGGGAAGGGTTTTCTCAAATGAAGGGAAGAGTCTTGTTCGTGCCATGGGTAGTTCAGCCACTCCTTTGCGACATTTGCGCATGCATATGATAGGCATCGCAGACTAGGTCGGGACTCGCGAATCGTGCCAACGTGATTGCAATTCGCGCCAGAACAAATCGGCACTCCTGGCGCACTCCGGATCTCATGCGGTTGGACTTGTTCCGCAGCTCTGGTGATGCAATACTCGGCGCATGCGAGAGATCGTGGTCTTCTCGGGGAGTGCTCACAAGGAACTGGCGGCCGATATTTGCAAGGCGGTGGAAGTCCCGTTGAGTCCTTCTACGGTAACTCGTTTCAGCAACGACTGCATGCAGGTTCAGCTCAACGAGAACTGCCGCGAGGCCGATGTCTTTGTCATTCAGCCGCTCGTCCCGCCGGTTCACGACCATCTCTTTGAGCTGCTTCAGATGCTGGACGCGGCTCGTGGAGCATCGGCTTCCCGGACGACCGCGGTGATTCCCTATTTTGGGTATGCTCGATCGGACAAGAAGGATGCCCCTCGGATATCGATCGCGGGACGACTGGTCGCTGACCTCTTGGTAGCGGCAGGGGCAAACCGCGTGCTCACCATGACGCTTCACGCCCCTCAAGTGCACGGATTCTTCAACATCCCGGTTGATCACTTGGACGCATTGCACATTCTTGCCGAGTACTTCAAAGAAACCGACCTCTCCGACTCGGTCGTCGTCTCGCCCGACTTGGGCAGAGCAAAGGACGCGGCGAGCTTTGGTCGACTGCTCGGCATCCCGGTCGCCGCGGGGAATAAGCGCCGACTCGCCGATGATCGTGTCGCCATTGACACGATCGTAGGAGACGTCGCGGGCAAACGGGCGATCATTCTTGACGACGAAATCTCAAATGGCGGCACGATCGCCGAACTCATCGAACGACTCGCGGAGCAGAACGTAACGGGGGCCTCGGTCGTATGCACTCACGGTCTCTTCACCGGGCGGGCTGTCTCTCGGTTCAGATCCAATGCTCTGGTCGATGAGTGGATCACAACTGACACGGTGCCGATGCAAGTGCACAACGATCTTCCAAACTTTCGGACTCGGTCGGTGGCAGGCTTGTTCGGAGAGGCGATCCGAAGAATCCATCACGGCGAATCGGTCAGCAGTCTGTTCGTCACTCCCGAGTGGACAAAGACGGAGAGCCGGCAGACGGAGGCGTAGCAGGGTACCGCTGCAATCCCGCTATGGCAGGTACCGGCCCTCGCGTACAAGCCGGGCGAGGGTTGCATCGAGCATAGAGACTCCTCGTAGCGTAGAAGAGAAGTCGACAAAAAGAACTTGTCCAATCT
>JANQQY010000717.1 GCA_028284845.1 Spirochaetales bacterium | reverse complement strand
ACTACGGTGATTTTCACTCTGCCCCCGTGAACGCTCGGAGCGCGACGACCAGTTCGTCGCGACTCATCGGGATGTTAGAAAAGACAACCTGGCTCCCCTCCACCTCGATCGACACCTCGTCTTGCACGGTCCGACTGTCGAGTCCGAGAGCTCGAACAAAAACGATGACAAAAAACCGACCCACTCGGCCGAAGAGCGCTGCCTCGGTCTCAGAACGAAGGTGTAGGGCTCCACCTAGACGTATACCGTCGGTGGCGGTTTCAACGCTCAGATCGATCCGCTGGAGTGGCAAGGCCGGCGCATCGACGCCGAGCGCACCCAGGAGTTCGCCTCCCGGATTGTCAAAGACAATCAGGGCGTCGGGCTCGCCATCGGCGCCGACAGAAACGAGTGAGGAAAATACCTCGTTCGGAATCTCAAGATCGGCCGGAGGGCGGGATGGAAGCATCTCAAGGAGAAGACCGGTGGACAGATAGAGCGTGTCCGACTCGGGAATCGCGAGCTGTAGGAACCCTTCGCGCTGAGTGAAGTAAACCTCTCGACTCCCGTCGATGGTGGCCGTGCGCCGCTCAAAGGCTCTGTTCGTGGTCAAGGCCATCTGGGTCACACCCTTTGGGAATGAGCCCCGGGCGACCGATGAAATCTCTGGAGGCGCGCCCGGCAAGAGGCGCAGGCCGCCTGCGATCCGTTCCACCCGATCTATGGATCCTGCAACGCCGGGCTGAAGCTCGCCTACTACAAACTCGTAGAGTTCGGCGTTGCCTTCAACATCGGCCGCGAACCAGGTGGAGTAGACAGGTAGGAGTTCGGACTCGAGCGGCTCCGGCTCCGGCACCTCGACGGTCGCACACCCGACCAGAACGGTCAGTGTCGCCGCGAGAGCGAACCTTGGAAGCGCAGCGCCTATGCTTTTTGGAGTCCGATCTGACATGTGTCGTCACCAAGCTCGACGGCGGCTTCGCCGTCAGGACCGCTCAGAAGTCCATCTGCGCCGGGTTCTGCCCAGGTGATTCGCTCTGAGAGCGTCTCGCCCATGAGGTACTCCTCGTGCGCCTCAACTGCGGCCTTCAGGTCGTCGCTCCCGGCCAACGTAAGTGCGATTCGGTCCGCCACGTCGAGACCGCTCTCCTTGCGGAGATTCTGAATCTGGCGGATGAGATCGCGGACCAGTCCCTCTTGCCGAAGTTCCTCGGTGATCTCGGGATCGAGTGCGACCGTGAGAGAGCCGTCGTTGAGCACTTTCAGGTTGTCCCGTTCGGATCGTTGAACGAGGACATCGTCGTTCGAGAGGTCAAGTGTCCTTCCCGCAACGTCTATGCTGAGAGTCGTGCCCTCGATCAGCTCTTGGATCTCGCGCCCGGTGAGGGCTTCGATCTTTCCAGCGGCTTCCCGCATGTCTTTTCCAAGTGCCTTCCCCAGCTTTCGGAAGTTCGCCTTTGCACTGTACTCAACGAGCTCTTCCTCGTTCTCGCGAAAGACGATCTCCTTGACATTGAGCTCCTCACGGATAATGTCTTCCATCTCGATCAAGACCCGTTTCTCCTGAGCCTCACGCGTGACAAGATGGAGCGCACGCAGCGGCTGCCTGTTCTTCAGGTTGTGCATACTCCGAATGGCTCGGCCCATACTAACGGCTTGTTGTGTCACGGCCATCTTCGTCTCGAGTTCGAAGTCCCGCTTGCTCCGATCGGCGACGGGAAAGTCGCAGAGATGGACGCTCTCCGGAACGCCGACCGCAGGGCCGCTCGAGGATCGAACGAGATTCTGATAGATCTCCTCGGTGACGAACGGGACGATAGGCGCGGCCACGGTAGCCAGCTTGACGAGAACGCTGTGAAGCGTCGCGTAGGCTTCCGACTTGTCAGTGTCGTTCTCGCTTCGCCAGAATCGGCGTCGGCTTCGCCTGATGTACCAGTTGTTCAAGAGATCGATGAAGTTAACGATAGGATCGATCGCACGCTGAAGGTCGTAGCGATCCATCTGCTCCGTGACGTCTTCCACCAGCCGCTCTGCCTCGCTCAGAATCCACCGATCGAGCGGGTTCACCGGCGACTCCGGCGGAGCGTCCGGACTCGCGCTATCGATGGTGGCGTAGGTAACAAAGAAGCTGTAGGCGTTCCAGAGCGGGATGATGATCGACTTGAGCACATCACGAACGTTGTCGTCCGAATACTTGAGATCCTCCGCCTTCACAACGTTTGAGCTCATGAGCGAGAGGCGCAGTGCGTCCGATCCGAACTGGTTCATCACCTCCATGGGAGGTGTGTAGTTCCGGAGGCTCTTGGACATCTTTTTGCCGTCCTCTGCAAGGACGATCCCGTTGACAATCACATTCTGAAACGCCGGCTTCTCCCAGAGAGCTGCCGCGAGCACCGTCAGCGTATAGAACCAGCCTCGAGTCTGATCAAGGCCCTCCGCAATGAAGTCTGCCGGGAAGTGACTGTCGAACCACTCCTTGTTCTCAAAGGGGTAGTGGTTCTGAGCCGCCGGCATCGAGCCCGACTCAAACCAACAGTCGAGGACTTCCGGCACCCTGCGCATGGTGCCCTTCCCGTCCGGGCTTGGCCAGGTGAGTTCGTCAACGAAGTGCTTGTGCAGATCCGGAACCTTCTGCCCGGACTTCTCCTCAAGTTCTTCGCGGCTTGAGATGCATTCAATGTAGTCGGACCCGTCGCATTTCCAGATTGGGATGGGATTGCCCCAGAACCGATTCCGGCTGATGGCCCAATCGCGAGCGTTCTCAAGCCACTTGCCGAACCGACCGTCCTTGAGATGCTCGGGCATCCAGTAGATCGTCGAGTTCGCCTCGAGCATTGCCCTCTTCACCTTGTCGATGTCGACAAACCAGCTCGACACGGCTCGGTAGATCAGTGGGAAGTCGGTGCGGTAGCAGAACGGATAGGGGTGCACGTAGTTCTCGCGCTTCACGAGCTTGCCCTCGTCCTTCAGCCGCCGAATGATCGCCTTGTCAGCATCCTTCACAAAGAGTCCCTTGTACTCGGGGATCTCATCGGTGAACTGCGCCTCTGCATCGATGGGGACCGGAACCGGAAGCTCGGTCTCTTTGAGCACGTTGTAGTCGTCTTCGCCAAATCCAGGAGCGATGTGGACGATGCCGGTACCGTCTTCGGTCGTGACATAGTCCGCGGCGTGGGTTCGGAAGCCTCCCTTTGACTGAAGGTCTGCGAAGTAGGGGAAGAGCGGTGTGTAGGAGAGGCCGGCAAGGTCGGCACCCTTCTTTGTCCAGACGACCTCGTACTCATCCTCGCTCTCGTAGTAGGCGGCGAGTCGGCTCTGAGAGAGGATGTAGTAGACGTCACCGTCCTTCACTTTGACGTAGTCGATCTCAGGACCAAGCGCGAGGCCGAGGTTGCTCGGCAGGGTCCACGGTGTTGTGGTCCAGGCGAGGATATAGGTTCCCGGCTCGTCGGTGAGCTCGAATCGAACCGTTATGGCAGGATCGGTGACGTCCCTATAGCCACCCAGGTTCACCTCAAAGTTAGAGAGCGGCGTCGCAAGACGGGGACTGTACGGAAGAATGTAGTAGCCTTCGTAGACATACCCCTTCTCCCAGAGCTGATTAAAGACCCACCAGATGGTCTCCATGTAGTCCGGGTCCATGGTCTTGTAGTCGTTGTCGAAGTCGACCCATCGGCCCATGCGCGTGACGACGTCGCGCCACTCCTCGGTGAACCGGAGCACGATCGACCGACACGCCTCGTTGAACTTGGCGACGCCGTACTCTTCGATCTGAGATTTGCCGGAGATTCCGAGTTCCTTCTCCATCTCATACTCAACGGGAAGGCCGTGACAATCCCAGCCGAAGCGTCGCTCGACTTTCTTGCCCTTCATGGTCTGGTAGCGGGGAATGATGTCTTTAATCGTGCCTGCGAGAATATGGCCGTAGTGCGGCAGACCAGTTGCAAAGGGAGGACCGTCGTAGAAGACGAACTCCTCGTTCCCTTCGCGCTGGGAGATCGACTTCTGGAAGATCTCGTGGTCCTTCCAGAATGCGAGGATCCCCTCTTCCATCCGGGGGAAATCAACGCGTGGATCAACCGGCTTATACAAAACTCCCTCCTGAGAGCCACTCACAGTGGGAGCCCGGATATCGCCGGAGGCTCTATCACTGCGGGTAAGCGGAGTAAAGTGTAGGGAAGGGATACAGGGCGGTCAAATGACGAGGGAGCAAGAGATGGAAAGGCTCGGCTCAGCTCGCCACCTCAGCGACATCGACGTAGCCCTGGGCTCCGTAGGCAATGATGTCGGGGTCGGCGGTGTAGACCGTTCCGGCTTGGGTGCGGGCTGCGGCTACCAGCAGACGATCGACCGGATCCCCGGAAAAGGCACCGGGAAGACGCACGCTCTCTGCCGCGATCGTTGGATCGATTTCAATAAGACTCAGACCCGGCGTGGCAAGCGCGTCGGCGAGCCAGACGCCAACGGGTACTCGAAGCTGCACGCGGTGCAACGCCTCAAGCGCGGCGACCTCCCAAAGTGAAAGCGCTGTTATCCTGAGGCTCCCTGTCGTTGATGCGTCCTCAAGTGCCTGGGCGAGCTCTCCGGCAAGCCGTGGATCACCCTCCATCAGCCAGAGCCAGACATGGGTATCCAGGATCGCCAACTTTCCCGTCTCGTCCACTTAGTTCCTCTGATCTCCTAGATCCGGCGTCACCGGGCGAATGAGATCGCCCGCCTGACCCAGAATCCCCGACAGACGACCAAAGACCGGCCGAGGCTTCTCATGCGCGTAGGCGACAAGCTGAGCGACCGGCCGGCCTCTCTTCGTGATTACCAGGCTTTGGTGTGTGTCGTACACCAGATCCATCAGCTGCAGGCATTGCGCCTTGAACTGTCCGGCTGCAATCTCCAACAGCTGCCTCCCAGTACGATGGATCAACCACCTTTAATAACCATGGTCATATTACTATGGTCACAAATGAGTGTCAATCAAATTCGCAATGAATCGAACCTTTTTTTTTGATCTGCGATACTGAAAGCTGGAGATCAGATGGAAAACGGAACTGAACTCGTCCTCGCCGCTGTGTCATTCACGATCGGCTACACGGTCCACTATGCGCTTCTCTACGGCAGTGGGTTCCGGAAGTGGCTCTCCGGGCGGCTTGAAGCCGATCGGGCGGAAATCGCACGGGTCGTCATTGCCCGGGCATCACTCGTTCTCTTCTTTCTGGCGCCGATCCTTGTCGCGTGGCTTGGAGGATTACAGGTGACGCCACTCTCCTACCTCAGTGCCTCTCCCAATTGGACGCGTACGGGCATCGTCATAGGAATCGCCGTTGTGATCGCCGGACTCCTCGCTCTCAACCCCGGGAAAGCAAAGCTCATTCCGCACTACCCTCAGATGCGGATTGATGAGTGGAGCCCCGGCCGCGTACTCACGAACGTGGGGATGTGGGGACTCTACCTGCTCGCATACGAGTGGATGTTTCGGGGCATGCTCTTCACGCCGCTTCTCTCGCTCGGCTTGATTCCAGCCATCGCCCTCAACACGGCCCTCTACGTCGCGGTGCACGTACCCAAGGGCCTGAACGAGGCGATTGGCGCTGTACCCTTTGGAATCGTGGCCTGCCTGATGGCTTACCGATGGGGATCAATCTGGGCGCCGGTCGTCCTTCATGTGGCGCTTTCGGTAACCAACTTCTTTGTGGCGGTAGGTGCGAACGAACAGATGCGCTTCGTTCGTTCTACTTCGCGTACTTCTCGATCCGGGAACCGGCACGCTTGAGGGCAAAGGCGAGTAGCCGCGGGAAGAATCTCGCAAGGAAGCTCGTCGCCCGTGCTCCGGCCGAAAGAACGTCGCGACTCCGTCTCCGTACGATCATCCGAACGATTCGTTTGGCCACGAAGCGTTGACTCATTCCGTGCGGTCGCGCTGCGGGGACAAAGGTCGATCCGTCCTCCTTCAGAATACGCTTGTCCGGATCGTTCTGGACGATTCCGACGTAGGCGATGCCGACATGAACGCCTGACCCTGCGAGTTCGGTTCGAAGCGACTGGACCAGTCCGTTGAGGGCGTGCTTGCTGGCCGAGTAGGCTGAGACGAGAGGAAAGCCCCAGAGACCAACGGCGCTCGACACAAATACGACTGATCCAGACGAGCGCCGAAGCTCCGGAACGGCGGCACGCGTGAGCGCAGCGGGTGCGAGCACATTGACTCGCAAGACACGATCCCAGACCTCGGGATTGACCTCCGCGAACGACCCGCGCATCGCGATGCCCGCGTTGTTCACAAGCGCATCGAGCCCTGCAAGCGCGGCTGTCGCCTCTGTCACGATCCTGCCGCAATCCTCCAATGAGGTGAGATCTCCTTGGACCGAGGTAATGATCTGCTCTTTTCTTGCGACTGACCGCTTCACAGCTGCGAGTGCCTCTGCGATGTGTCCGGCATCGCGGCCGTGGAGGCAGACATCCCAGCCCGCTTCGGCCAGGGCAATTGCCGTCTCGCGCCCAATCCCCTTACTCGAGCCGGTGATCAGCGCGCGCATCTACACCGTGTGAATCGTCGGAATACGCCGAGGGATGCGGCCCTGTTCGTCGTAGACGTAGCCGTGTGCCAGGAACCACTGATGGGCCTCCCGGATCGCATCTTCGATCGGGGTCTGCGGGAGCTCAAGCTCACGGACGGCTTTCGCTGCGGTGTAGTAGTGCTCATCTGTGCTGATGTGCGACATCGCGATCGAAACGACGGGTTCGACCCGCGTGAACCAGGAGAGCGCCGACATTGAGAATCCAGCGAGTCGAACAAACCAATGCGGATAGACCCGCGGGTGGACATCGGCGCCGACGACCTTGGAGATGGTAAGGAAGATCTCCTCGTAGTCGAGGTTCACGTTGCCAAGGATGTACGATTCGCCAATGGTGCCCTTCGTGAGCGCATTGGCGATCGCAACGGCAGCATCCTTCACATGAACGCAGTTCCGGCCACCCAGCGCGGCGCCGGGCACCTCGTCTCGGCACACCCGGAGAATCATCTTGCCGGGACCGGGGGCACGATCGAAGGGGCCGAACATAAAGGTGGGATGAACCTCAATCGCCGGAACATCACCCGCCTTGGCAGCCGCCATTACGAGATTGTGAGCCTCATACTTTGAGTCCATGTAGTCGACGCCGTACTTCCAGCCGTCGTAGGGGGCCGTTTCATCCCCCGGCGTCTCTTTGGAACCCGCGGCGAAGGTGTTCGCAGTACCAACGTGAATCATTCTCTTCACGCCATGCTTCTTCGCGGCGGCCAGCACGTTCTTTGTGCCGTCCACGTTCACCCGCCGAATCATCTCCGAACGAGGCGGCCAGATTGCCGTGGCCGCTGCGGCGTGGATGACGGCGTCGCAGCCCTCCATAGCAGCATCAATGGAGTCGCAGGAAAGGATGTCGGTGGGAACTCGCTCCATTTCGAGGGAATCGATGGTGAAGCTACTTCGATTTGGTTGGGTCGTTCCACGCAGCGATATGCCGCGGGAGATCAGTTCGCGCGTGAGGTTACTGCCCAGGAGACCGTCGGCCCCTGTGAGGAGAACCTTCACGAGTCGCGCTCGACTCTGAGCAGAATAGCGGTGTGTGTCATGTATCCCCCGTGGTGGACCACCGGTCGGCGGCCGAGTACAGAGACTTTACGCATGATCGCGCAGCCAGACAAGGAGGAGCCGCTCCGCTTCAGACGGCCACCAAGGCGACGAGGACCCGGGAAGAGGGCGTCGATCTTCTCAAGATCCTCCTGCGTGAGCTGCACTCCCGATGCCCCAGCATTCTCCTCAAGCTGCTCGACGGAACTCGCGCCAACGATCAAGGAGTGGACGCCCTGTTGCTGCAGAAGCGCAGCCAGGGAGAGTTGAGCGACCGAGAGACCACACGAGTTGCAGATACCGCGTAGCTCATCGACCCGCCCAAGGATCGCTTCGTCAGAGAGCCGATCGCGCATAAACATGTTGAGGGCATCGATCGATCCTCGAGATCCCTCTGGAACGGTGCCGCCGGAATACTTGCCCGTCAGGATTCCCTGCGCCAGGGGCGAGTAGACCACCGTTCCTACGCCATGTTTCTCACAGACCGGTAAGACTCTGTCCTCTATATCTCGCTCAAGCAACGAGTAGGGAGGCTGGTTGACCGCCGGTGGGATCCAGCCGTTCGCCTTGCACTTGCTTGCAGCCTCTGCGATCTGGTCGGCCCTCCATTTACTGACGCCCCAATGCATGATCTTCCCCATACGAATGAGATCCTGCATCGCCTGAATCGTCTCGACCATCGGCGTGTTCTCGTCGTAGCGATGACAGTAGTAGACGTCGATGTACTCCTCGTTGAGGCGCCTGAGGCTGTCGTGAATGGAGTCGAAGATGTGCTTCCTCGAGAGGCCACGATCGTTGATACCGTCACTCATGGGGAAGTAGACCTTGGTCGCCAGAACGTAATCCTGCCGGCGTACCTTCCCGGCGAGCACTCGCCCCAAGAGCTCCTCCGCCTTGCCTTTCGCGTAGACATCCGCGGTATCGATGTAATTGATCCCCAGCTCGAGGGCACGTCTGATGATGCGCTCCGCTCGATCGAGGTCGACTTGATTCGCAAAGGTAAGCCAGCTTCCATATCCGATCTCACTCACGAAGAGACCCGTGTTTCCGAGCTTGCGGTAGTGCATACGCCAATTTTACACTGTGGCAAGCGATGTGACGTCCGCATTTTTGGATCGTATACTTCGGCTGACCCATGAGGATTGCGCTCTTCACCGACACCTATACGCCTGAGATCAACGGCGTTGTGACCTCGGTCAATACCTACTTCAAAGAGCTCGAGCGCCGCGGCCACGAGGTCACCATCTTCGCCCCCCGGTATGGCGGGGTGGAGAGCAACGACCCGCGTGTCGTTCGATGTCCGTCGATCCCCTTCCCGTTCAAGATGATGAAGGAGCGACGCCTGCCGGTGCTGCGACTCCGAGAGATTCTCGGGTTTGGTCGCCGCCGATTTGACATCATTCACTCGCAGGTACCGGGAACACTGGGGACGTTCGCCCTGCTCGTGAGCGCGCTCTGGCGTGTCCCACACGTCCACACCTATCACACGAACTACATGGAGTACGTGCACTATGTCCCGTTCTCCAAACACCTCTCTCGCCGTGCCGTGCTCTGGATCGCTCGCCACTACTGTGGACGCTGCAGTCACGTCATCTCCCCCAGCGAGGGAATGCGGGAAGAACTGGAGCGCTATTCGCTTGGAAGGCCGATCACCGTGATCCCGACCGGTGTCGAGTTCAGCAAGCCGTCCGAAAGCCCGAGTTGGAGCGATCTCTGTAAGCGATACGGCATTCGGGTATCGCCGTCGGCGGAATCTCGAACACGACTGGTCTCTGTTGGACGACTCGGACGGGAAAAAAACCACCCCTTTCTGATCCGAGTCTTGAAGCGACTCACTGAACAGGGCGTAGATGCCCAACTCTACCTGATCGGCCAGGGCCCGGATCAGCCGATCCTGGATCGAGCGATCGAGCAGCACGGCATGAACGACCGCGTGACCCTCACGGGATACATGAGTCGCCCTGACGTCCTCTCGTTCGTCCGAGAGTGCGATTTGTTCGTCTTTGCCTCGACAACGGAGACGCAGGGGCTCGCGCTCCTTGAATCGATGTCCGTTGGGACACCGGTCGTGGCTATCGGCGCGACAGGCGTTGACGATCTGATCGCAGACGGCGTTGGAGGGATCAGGACGCCGAACGACGTGGAGGCCTTCTCAGATCAGGTGCGTTCGGTACTTGGGGATCCCCATCGGCTCAAAGAGCTCGCAGGAGGCGCACTTGCGCGCGCGAGAGAGTGGTCGGTTGATACGCAGGCCTCCCGGCTGATCGCGGTCTATCGGAGTGGCATAGAAGAGTTCCGTAGGCATGGCCTCCCGCGGTACGGGCAACCGCGGCGATTCTAGCGCGAAGCCGACATGGCATTGTGATATGCTCGCCTGACCGGGAGGAGCACCATGTCACACACCCTTCTCAAGGCATCCCTTGCATCGCTTCTGACGCTCATGGCGCTGAACGCAGTCGCCCAGTCTGAAGGTTCAACGGCGCCCAGCGTCGAACCGCGGCTTGTGATCTCGCTCGAGACGCTGCTTCAGTACCGCTACAACGTGCCCCGAAACAGCTTCGCGGATCAGGTCCGACTCGAGGATCCATTCGGTGTGCTCACGATGGAGCTGACGCAGGATGAGCGGCTTGGCTTTCGGGTTCAGGCAACCGTTCAGAGAGAATGGCCCGACAGCGAGAGCGTTCTCAACATTCCCGGACCCGTCGACGGCAACCCTGTCCGCTTTGAGAACAATCTGGTGACGGAGGGAGTGCTTCTCCTCCCGATCGGCCCGGCCCAACTCACCTTCGGCCGTCAAAAGATCCACATCGGTCCGGACGCAACCGACTCGCTGACCGCATCTCAGCTCATACCGTACTACGATGCCATCCTGCTCGAAGTTCCAGTCGGCTCTCTCCTGATGACCTCCGTGACGTCGACGATTGAGAACCGACGGGCGTCCCCGGATGCGACCTCGATGACGCGAGACGGGTACGCCTTTGGCGAGAACATCATCTTCTACAACATCCACTACTTCTCGTACGAGTGGGAGCGAGTCCGCGCCGGCATCGGCTCACAAGTCGTGCTCGCACGACCTCACAACAACTTCCAGTTGGGCGACTTCTTCCCGGTCTTCTCCTGGCACAACGCGGAAGTCGAGCCGTTCAACATGTCTCTCGTGGCGGACGCGTCGGTCTCGCTCTTCCCCGGCCTCGAGGCCTACCTTCAGATCGGGTACGACGACATAGACGCCGAGACATTCGGCTTCAACGATAGTGCCGTCCCCACGATTGATGCCTACCTTGGCGGTGTCTCATACGCGCTAAACAAGGAGATCAGCGCTCGGCTTCAGATTGGCTATACCCACTACCTCTGGGGAATGTTCGACGACGACGAATTCCTCGCTCGCGCCATCTACCGGTGGTACGGCGACGCGGGCTCCGAAAGCATGCCCCTGAAGGGCCCATGGGGACCGGGCGCGCTCTGGTTCCAGATCGACGGTGAGCTCCTGTTCGGTGACCTCCTCATAGAGCCTGAGGTTCGATTCTTGGGCACAAAACCGGTCGATCTGTACAGCACCTCGTACCGCAAGTCACAGTCGGTTGAGGACGCGAGCCGAACCTGGGCCAACTTCGCGGGGGCAGAAGCAACCTACCGCTTTGGCGAACTGGCCGCGGTCTCGGTTCGGCCTGGATTCTGGTTCGGGTCGGACGGCGCCAGCTTTGGTCTCGAGGCCCACGCACGATTCAGCGTCCGGTACGAGGGATAGTCATGTCGCGGACGCTCGTCGCGCTGCTGCTGGTAGCCGCTCTCGTCGTGTCCTGTGCGACCACTCCAGATGCGGGAACTGAGGATGCAGGGGGAAACCCGGCAACCGTGGGGCAACCACCGCGCGACAACGGCCCGGGGAGTCCGGATGGAGACCAGTCGAACCGACCGACATCTGCGGCCGCCGAACGCGAGAGTGGTGACACCCCCGCCGACGATCAGGCGCCGCGGACCCTCGCACAGGGCGACCAGAGCGCGGTTCGGGTTCCTCTGATCCGCGTGATTCGCGCTCCAAGCATCTACAACGAACTCTGGCGCGCAATAACCGCGAACGACGCGTCGCGTCCGGCTGCACCGGAGATCGACTTTGCGACCGAGACGGTCGTCGCAGTGCTGATGGGAGAGCGTCCGACCGCCGGCTATTCGGTCCGGGTAGACTCAGTGCTGGTAGAGGGCGAGCTCATCACCGTTCGACTGGACGTCGTGCGTCCGGCGCCCGGTGATATCGTAGCCCAGGTTCTGACATCCCCCTACCTTCTCTTCGCACTACCGGCACGCCCGGAGGAGATCGAGATCACCGGCGATTCACCCTCCGCCGGATTCGAGGGTGACTAAACGTCGTCAGGCCTCGAGCTCGGCGAGGTAGGCACGAACCTTCTCGACTTTCCCGCTGAACTCCGCCTGTTTCGCTCGTTCCTTCTCGATCACTTCTTCGCCGGCGTTCGACAGGAAGCCTTGGTTCTGGAGCTTCTTCTCAGTCTGGACGAGTAGACGTTCGGTCTTCTCCAGATCCTTGCGAAGCTTCGCAACCTCTTTCTGGAGATCGATGGCATCGCGCACGTAGACGTAGACCTGGTATCCGTTGCCCACGAGCGTCACGCTTCCGGCGCGATCAACCTCGTCGCGACCGTAGGTTGTGCCCTCGGCCGAAGCGAGCAACTCAGTGAGTTCGGAGTGCTCCTCAAAGAAGCGAAGATGAGCAAAGCCCTCCTCGCACCGAACAGAGAACCGAACCTTCTGTGCGGGCGGGATCGTGAACTCGCTCCGAAGCGTTCGCACGGAGCGAATCAGGTCCTGCAATGAGCCGAATGCTTCGGCGACCGACTCGTGTCGGCGGTCATCGCTCGCCCTGGGATACTCAGCGACAATAAGTGCCTCTGCGCGGTCTCGCCCCGGGATCGGCGGTAGCTTCCTGTAAATCTCCTCGGTGATGAAGCTCATAAACGGATGGAGGACCCGGAGGCTCTCCTCGAGGAGACTCACGAGGAGTGTGATCGCCCGGTTCTGCTCCGCCGCGTCGCCGGAATAGAGGGAGAGCTTGCTCGCCTCAATGTACCAGTCGCAGAAATCGTTCCAGAAGAACTCGTACGCAAGCTGAGCAGCGTCGTTGAACCGGTATACCTCCATCGCCGAATGGATGCCCTCCACCGTCTGGTTGAGCCGATGGTAGATCCATTGGTCGACCGGTTGGAGGTCATCGTTTGTCACCTCCACCAGTTCCCGATCGTTCAGATTCATCAAGAGGTAGCGCGCGGCATTCCAGATCTTGTTCCCGAATCGGCTCCCTAATCCAAAGCTCTCCTTCTCAACGAGAACGTCCTGGCCCTGCGCTGCGAGGAAGGCGAGAGTGAACTTGAGCGCATCGGCGCCAAATTCATCGACAATATCGAGCGGGTCGACGCCGTTTCCAAGACTCTTGCTCATCTTGCGGCCCTGCTTGTCGCGCACCAGGCTCGTCATGTAGATATCGCGGAACGGTGCCTTCCCGGTGAAATGCGTTCCAGCCATGATCATTCGTGCAACCCAGAAGAAGATGATGTCGTAGGCCGTAACGAGCGCCGTGGTGGGATAGAAGGATGAGAGATCCTCGCTCTTCTCCGGCCAGCCCAACACACTGAACGGCCACAGCCAGCTGGAGAACCAGGTGTCGAGCACATCGGGATCCTGGCGCCACTGCCCTCCGTTCTCCACGAGGTCCTCAGCAGGCGGGTCTTCGAGCAGGCATTTGACCTCTCCGGTTTCGTCGTTGTACCAGACAGGGATTCGGTGCCCCCACCAGAGCTGGCGGCTGATGCACCAATCGCGAATCCCGCGAAGCCATGCGGTGTAGGTGTTTTCCCAGCGCTTGGGATAAAAGACGATCTCGCCCTCCTCCCACACCTTCATCGCCTCATCGGCAAGAGGACGCATCTTCACAAACCACTGCTCGGACAGGAGCGGCTCCACCGGTACACCGGTCCGGTAGCAGTGCCCAACCTGATGCACGTGCTCCTCATCCCGGACGAAGGAACCGTCGTCCTTGAGGTCGGCGACGACCGCCTTCCGAGCCTCTTTCACAGGCAACCCCTGATACTTCTCAGGGACGTTCTCGTTCAGCGTGCCGTCCTTGTTGAGAATGTTGATCGATTCGAGCTCGTGACGCCGGCCCATGTCGTAGTCGTTCGGATCGTGAGCGGGCGTGATCTTCACGGCGCCGGTACCGAACTCTCGGTCGACGTAAGCGTCGGCGATGATTGGAATCGCTCGGCCCGTGAGAGGCAGGACCACGTTCTTGCCAACGAGACTCTTGTAACGTTCATCCTCCGGATGCACCGCGACGGCAGTGTCGCCGAGCATCGTTTCGGGGCGTGTCGTTGCCACTTCGATCGATCCATCCCCCTCCTCAAGCGGATAGGCGATATGAGTGAGGCGACCATTCACCTCCTTGAACTCGACCTCATCATCGCTGAGGGCGGTCTGCGCCCCAACCGACCAATTGACCAGATAGAGCCCTCGGTAGATCAAACCCTCATCGTAGAGCGAGACAAAGACCTCCCGGACCGCCTTGGAAAGACCCTCGTCAAGAGTAAACCGTTCTCGGCTCCAGTCGCAGCTACCACCGATTTTCTTCAGCTGCTTCGTGATGATGCGGTGGTGCTCGCGTTTTACCTCCCAGGTCCGTTCCACGAAGGCATCTCTGCCAAGGTCGTGTCGGTTCGTTCCCTCGTCGATCAGTTTTCGTTCAACGACCTGCTGCGTCGCGATACCCGCATGGTCGGTGCCGGGGACCCAAAGCGTGGGTCGACCCATCATTCGATAGTAGCGTACGGCGAGATCTTGCAGGCTGATGTTCAGGCCGTGACCAAGGTGCAGCACTCCCGTTACGTTGGGTGGCGGGATAACAACGACATAGGGGTCGCCCTCGCCTCGTGGCGAGAAGTAGCCCCCGCCCTGCCACATGTCGTAGATACGATCCTCAAACTCGTTGGGATCAAAACTCTTCGAGAGCTCGTTGGTCTGATTCGTCCCGGTCGACATAAGCCAAGAAACTACCGTAGCCAACTACCCCTGTCCACCAGAGGAGGCCGGGAGCATCACGTCCAGACTCGGTGTTGCGAACCCCCTCTCCTCGTATAGAATCCAACCGCATGGACTACGACGAACTCCGCCAAGCGGCATACGCGGCCAACATTCGGGTCTGGCAATCGGGACTCATCGTCCTGACCTGGGGAAACGCGAGTGTCGTGGATCGCGCTCAAGGAGTCTTTGCCATAAAGCCGAGTGGGGTTGCCTACGAGGAGTTGCGCCCGGATGCGATGGTGATCGTAAGTATCCGGACCGGCGAGGTGATCAGCGGCGATCTTCGACCCTCGTCGGACACTCCCACGCACCGTGTACTCTACGAACGCTTTGCGGCGATCGGCGCCATCGTCCACACACATTCGCAAGCGGCCACCAGTTTCGCGCAGGCGTCAACCCCGATCCCCTGCATGGGAACGACACACGCCGACCACTTCGCCGGGGCGGTTCCGGTGACCCGGCACCCCTTGCAGAAAGAGAT